>NZ_JAIQXS010000007.1:0-268676 GCF_020166565.1 Rhizobium sp. 3T7 | reverse complement strand
AGAGATGCGACACATAGGCCAGTTAGAGATGCGACAGTCGTCCGGTGAGTTCGAAGACCGGCAACGTTATCGCCAAGATTACCGCACGAAGGTCTCGTGGACGTCCGTCACCGATGTCACTGCCCCGGAACGTTGACGCGTTCGAGCTGGGCTGGCCCATCGAGAGCTCAAAGAGAACGGGATTCCATCGTGATCTTCCCCTCGGTCGGGTTCGATCGGGCGTTGCGGCCAACTCGGTCCCGCCCTACCTACTGGCCATGATCGTATTCCTCGACTTCGAAGCCTCCTCCCTTGGCAAGCACAGCTACCCCATCGAAATCGCCTGGGTCTTCGAGGACGGCCGCTCGCAGTCGTTCCTGATCAAGCCAAAACCCGGATGGACCGACTGGTCCGCGGATGCGGAAAGGGTTCACGGGATCTCGCGCGATCGCCTACAAGAGGAAGGAAGCGACGTCGAACCCGTCGTCAGGGAACTCATGGCGAAGCTCTCAGGAAACGAGCTTTATGCGAGTTCGCCTTCTTGGGACGGGAAGTGGCTCAGCGCGCTACTTCGTGGAGGAGGAATGCCACGTCACGCGTTGCGACTGCGGAAATCCGACGATCTCTTTACCGAGGTGGCGTCAGCTATCCTCAATACGGGTGGCAATACGGGTGGCACTACGGTCGACGTACCGGCTTTGGTCGCCAATGTCATTGCACAGTCGGAGCCCACCAACCCGGCTCATCGCGCCCTTCCTGATGCACTCCTCGAGCTTAAGCGGCTCTGTCTTGTCCGGGATACAGCGAGGAAGATTGCCGCCTCCTGACAGATACGGTACTCGGTTGACAGGACGGTGGGAACGATTCGGAACCGTAGAGTTTTAGAGATTCCGCACTTCAGTGGCTAGGAACCCGTGCTATATGCCGACCTGGTCCTCGTGGGCGCGCAAGCAGCCGGCAACGAGGCTCTTCTAAGCCGCGTCGTAGATGGTGCCCTGTTTCAATCACCTACACCGATCTTGATCAATCCGCGCATGCAGACTGTAACGGCATGTCCAAAGTCGATCCTACTCGCCAGGGACTCTAGCGAAGAGGCTGCGCGAGCCACCCGGCAGTCGATGGAGTTTCTGACGGGCTGCGGTTCTCTACCTGTCACATTGGTCGATCCTGTCACACGGCGCTGGGAAAATGGCGAAGAGCCCGGATCTGACATAGCGACGTTCCTTACCCGACATGGCGTGAAGGTCGACGTTGACCGCATCGCAAGCGACGGCCGTCTCTCAATTCCAAAACCCGTCGCCGAGAAGCCGAACGGATCTCGATCTTAGAAGTGGTTTGATTTCGCTCAATGCAGACAATTAGCGATCACGCATATTTGTCTAATGAATCAACAACACTTTCAGTTCCTGGACAGAGTAGATGCTGGTCGTCAGCTTGCAACCAAGCTCGTCAAGCTGAAGCTCGATCGTCCAGTTGTTTATGCCTTGCCACGCGGTGGGGTGCCGGGGGCGCTGGAAATCGCGCGCGCCTTAAATGCTCCGCTCGATGTGATCCTTGTCCGTAAGATTGGCGCTCCAGGCGCGCCTGAAGTCGCGCTGGGCGCCGTTGTGGACGGTGAAAGCGCCGAGACGGTCATCAACCAGAATGTGCGGCTGGCGAGTAGTGCTGACGATGCCTACCTTGAACGGGCCCGACAGCGCGAACTTGTCGAACTTGAGCGCCGCCGCGCGCTGTACCTCGGCAACCGCGCGCGAGTAGACCCCAAGGGTCGCACCGTAGTCATTGTCGATGATGGACTTGCCACAGGGGCGACGGCGAAAGCGGCGGTTATTGCTTTGAGAGGCCAAGGTGCCGCAAAAATCGTTCTCGCCATTCCAGTCGCGCCGGAAGAAACACTCGCCGAAATGCGTCAATATGCCGACGTGGTCGTATGCCTTCATCCCGCCAAAGATTTCTGGGGCGTTGGCTCCTTTTACGAGGATTTCCACCAGCTCACCGATGAGGAGACGATCGGACTTCTGAGGCAGGGATGGACCGAATCCGAGAAAGCCGAACCGAGCCCCAGCAAACGGCAGATGTTTCCCACTGCTAACGGAGATATCTTATGACCTACACGCTGGATAGAACCTTGTCGACAACCAGTTTCGAAGATGCCGTCCGCAGGACGAAATCGGCTCTTCTCAAGCACGGTTTCGGTGTTCTGACGGAGATCGATGTCAAGGCAACCATGAAGAAGAAGATCGACGTCGACATCGACGACTACCTCATCCTCGGAGCCTGCAATCCGCACATGGCGTTCGAGGCGATGAAACTGGAACCGAAGGTCGGAGCCATGCTGCCGTGCAATGTCATTGTGCGCGACGTCAGTGGCGGCAATGTCATGGTGAGCGCCATTGATCCGGTCGCGTCGATGCAGTCGATCAACAATGAAATGCTGAGCCTTCTGGCAGGCAAGGTCCGCTCGATGCTCGCCGATGTGGTGGCGGAGGTTTGACATCGGATATTGCGAGAGCCGGCTTCCGAATCCGTGTTGAGAGTGGATCCAAGCGGCGCCGAGGAGCGAACTTGGATCGGCTTCTCGTTCATTGCGCGGCGAGAACCGCAACATCATAAAAAGCTCACTCCGTCCGACAAGCTGGGCGTGCAGGAAGGTACAGAGGGTTGAGGCCGCCTCTCAGACCGCGGTGCCAACCAGCGCACCGATTCCAGCCGTCAATGCCATGGCGAAAGCGCCCCAGAAAGTGACGCGGGTGGTGGCTCGCCAGACGTTCGCGCCGCCCGCTTTCGCACCGATTGCGCCCAGCAGCGCGAGGAAAGCCAAAGACGCGGTTGCAACGGTGTAGATCAGCATCGGGGCGGGTGAAAGGACGACCGTGAGAAGGGGCAATGCGGCCCCCACCGCGAATGTGGCGGCCGACGTCAGCGCTGCCTCAACGGGCCGAGCCGCCATGTGATCAACGATACCGAGTTCGTCGCGCGAATGCGCGTCGAGAGCATCACCAGTGGTCAGCTGAGTCGCGACTTGCCTGGCCAGATCTTGGGTGAGACCGCGTTTGACATAGATTTGCGTCAGTTCCTCGAACTCCGCTTCGGGCTGCGTCTCCAACTCCATCCGCTCCCGCGCAAGATCGGCTTCCTCGGTGTCCGCCTGCGAACTTACCGACACATATTCGCCGGCCGCCATGGACATCGCGCCCGCGACCAGACCCGCGACGCCCGCCACCACGATCTGTGACGGTCCCGTGGACGCGGTGGCGACGCCCATGATCAAGCTCGCCGTCGAGACGATCCCGTCGTTTGCGCCGAGGACGGCTGCCCGGAGCCAGCCGATGCGGGAGATTAGGTGATGTTCCGAATGCAGTCTGCTCATGAGTGTCTCCAGGACAAAGCCGATTTGACGTAATGAGTGACGCTCGGCAACAAAGGTGTCTACCGACACTTCCATTTTGCCCAATGTCTGCTAGCGATGCATTAGAGTCCCATCGGCGGAGCGGTCATAGGCTGGACGGGCTCCGGTATCTCCGTCATCGTCGCCTCCGTCAGGAGAAGAATGCTCGCGACCGAAACGGCATTTTCCAGTGCGACGCGCACAACTTTAGTGGGGTCGACGATTCCAGCCTGCATAAGATCTACATAGCGATTGGAGGAGGCGTCGAATCCCATATTCCCTTCTCCGGACAGCATTCTTGCGACTACGACACCACCGTCCACCGCGGAGTTTTCCGCGATCTGGCGGGCTGGAACCTCGAGCGCCCGTTTCAGGATCTGAACTCCTGTCCTCTCGTCGCCTAGGCAAAGTTCCTCCTCCGAAGCCACGGATTCTATACACCGCAGCAAAGCAAGGCCTCCTCCGGGAAGTATCCCCTCCTCCATCGCCGCCTTGGTCGCGCTGACCGCGTCATCAAGCGCATCCTTCCTGGCCATGGCCTCAGCCTCCGCGGGAGCGCCGACGCGAATGACGGCGACGCCACCAGAAAGCTTGGCGAGACGTTCCTGAAGCTTCTCCTTGTCGTAGTCGCTGGTGGTCGCCGCGATCTCGCGGCGGATCTGGTCGGCACGGCCACTGATGGCCAACTTCGCGCCTCCGCCACCGATAATCGTCGTTTTCTCCTTGTCGATGACGACGCGGGCGGCTGTCCCAAGCTGTTCCAAAGTCACCTTGTCGAGCTTTAGCCCCAGATCCTCCGAGATGAGCTGCCCACCAGTGAGTATCGCGAGGTCCTGCAGCATGGCTTTGCGTCGATCGCCGAAGCCAGGCGCCTTGACGGCACAATTGCGAAGCGTTCCTCTGATCTGGTTGACGATCAGCGTTGCCAGTGCTTCGCTTTCCACGTCCTCCGCTATAACGAGAAGCGGCTTGCCGCAGCGCGCGATTTGTTCAAGCAGGCTGACGAGGTCTCCTAGTGCTGTGATCTTCTTGTCGAACAGGAGAACCTTGGCGTCCTCGAGTACGCTTTCCATCTTTTCTGGATCCGTTGCGAAGTAGGGAGAAACGTAGCCTCGGTCGAATTGCATGCCCTCTACAACGTCGAGCCGGGTTTCCATCGTCTTGGACACCTCGACGGTTATCACGCCTTCTCGCCCGACCTTTGCCATCGCCTCAGCAACAAGTGCTCCGATGTTCTCGTCGTTGTGAGCTGAGATTGCCGCAACTTGTTGTTTCTCCTTGTCTGTAGTTACGGGACGGGAAAGCCCCCGCAACGCCTGCACCGCCCGAGCGGCAGCTCGGTCGAGACCCCGCTTTAGATCGATCGCGCTTGCGCCGGCGACTACGTTTCGATGTCCATCAGCCAGAATGGCATGAGCGAGAACAGTAGCCGTACTCGTCCCATCACCCACGACTTCGCCGGTCTTCTCGGCCGCCGTGCGCAGCATTCGAGCGCCTAGGTTCTCCTCCGGATCTTTGAGGTCGAATTCTTTAGCAATGGTGACGCCATCGTTGCATACAATCGGAGCGCCCCACTTCTTTTCAATGAGCACGGACTTCGAACGAGGACCGAGCGTGATTCGCACTGCATCAGCCAGTCTGCCTGCGCCTTGCAGAACCTTCCCTCGGGCTTCGGAATGGAAGAGAACCTGTTTGTGCGGCATGGATCGTCTCCTCGATTGTCCCGCCATACGGCGGCTGACACGTCAGTCTACTAATGACGCGAATTGCCTTCGGTGAAATTGATCCACGTCAAACGCCATCATCCCCTGCCGCAGGTGCGCTCTGTTGCAGGACCTTCCAACGTCGAGCGGTCACGGGACCAGTACGGCCGTGCCCATTCATCAAACTTCGGCTATTTGGTTCTCGATATGGAAACGCGCAATCGGCACACGCCCACGTTGATCTGTCAAAGTCCGAAATGCTAATTGCGGCGAAGCCGCGTAGCAGTTTCACCGACCGTGGCTCTTGATGTACGCAACGAGATCCGCCACCTCGGACCGTGTGAGTGAAAGATTTGGCATGCGGGAATGATGCGGGGCCGATAGAAAGGCCGCAAGTGACCGATCGTCGAAACGATCCGAGCGCCCGATTTGCGCAAAAGTTGGAATTTGGTCCGAGCCTTGCTGCTGCCCCGACGCAACAACATGACATTCAGAGCACCAACGCTCGGCAATCCGTTGGCCATTGCCGCGATCGGCAGCGGCGCTGTCGCCCGCGTACACGACCAGGAGAGTGGCTAGAGTGCCCCAGTACGCTTGCAACGCTGGCTTTGATAGCATCTCGCCCCCTCGCTCTGCTTGGATGCAACGGACGCGTTCGCATCCCTGGCAAACGCCACGGCCTGCGGCGGTGTCAGCGAGTTTGGAGCAGTCCGTGGTAGAAATCTTCGAAAACGTCGTATTCTTTGAAGATGACAATACAGGAGGCAAGCCCTCGTTCATTGATCCTCGTCAATGTCCATTGAAGAAACTTCGTCGAAAAACATTGGCCAGTGCCGTCCAGAAGGAGTTCAGCATGCTTGCTGGCGACGTCGTCGTCGCCGTTGACGGCATGAGTATCGTAGGCGCGGCATGGCTGCGGCAGATGTCGTCCATTCCTCCCGATAGATCGTGAGATTCTCGGTGCTGTGGCGGACGGGAAGGAAGAGCTGCTCGCGTAGCTGAGTGCGACATTGGCGGAATCACCTGCCGAGGCATCCGATTACGTCGACGGGCAGGGCTTGCTCTCCATGCGAGGCGTCATCTCCGGGAAATGGCAGGTTTTATTCGTAACCTTCACTCCAGCATTGCGCATCACGTCATGAAGCGTGGGCGGCGGATCCATTACGATATCTACGAGATCGTCGAGGCCGATGACGCATACCAGACCGCCGTCCGTCTCTATGACGGCCAGCGTTCCGTTCGCGGCCCCGGTAGTGAGAAGGAACAGGCGCCGACGTGCTTCTCGAAGCTTCCACGGCAAATGAGCGGCTTCCAAAAGCGCCTTCTTGACCAGCATGCGCGTCTCGGGAAACCGACCACTCTTCAGGCTTCGCACAACGAGTTTCCAATTGCTTGTCACGGCTCCCCTGCCCTCCGCCAGCCACCCGACCGCTCGATCATTTCCAGAACGTCCGTTCCCTCTACGAAGCCTTCCTCGTAAAGCCGCGCGGCCAACTCTTCGATGAGCGAGCGTTTCTCCTTGGTGATCGAACGAGCCCGCTCAGACCGATCGCCAAGGATACGCGACACCTCATTTTCGACCTCAGGCATGGACCGCCGGAGTCGATCCCTATCAGAAAGTGTCGGCGACTGAATGTGGCGAAGCCGTTCGCGATCCGCAGCTTGGGCAAGGTCGGCTTCGTCAGTACCACCGACGCCGCCAGTAGTGGTATGAAAGACAACACTCTCCGCAGCGATGCCTCCGAGCCTCCAGCGGATTTCGTCAAGATATGACTGACGGCTTCTGACGCGTTCGGTCTTCTTTTCGAAATAGGCGCCGCCTACTAACGCCTTCCCAGTACGTACTTCGCGAACGACCGCAACCGCCGTCAACGTCCGATAGCCGATCGCGAGACCGACGAAAGCGTGGCCCGCCTCATGCACGCATACGATGCGCCGTTCCTTCCCGCCAGCGGGAGAGCGGGAGGGAAGCATGACAGCACGATTTCGGCGTCGACTTCATAGTCAGAGTCAAGCATGATCTTTCAGATTCGAAACCGAGGCACGCCTCTGACATGCCCCAGACATTGGGTTGTCCTGAGGGGGGCACTTCCAGGGACTGGCGATCACAGACATTGGAGACCGCCCTGCTTCAACCCGGCACGACGACCGATGTCCGAGCTAGCAAGCAGCCCACAAGAAATCGCCAGGCCAGCCGCAAGGCTGCGATTTAGTAGTGCGACATCAGGACCGGCGTTGAAATGTTATTCAGCAGATCGCGGGTCGCACCGCCGAACATATCTTCGAAGAGCGGCGAGTGGCCACAGGCGCCGCAGACGATAAGATCTGCGCTCTCACGGTCGAGGCCGGCAAACAACGCACTGGTGAAATCGGTCTCCCCCGTGTTCCGCCAGCCTGCCAGGGCTACCCCAACTCCATGCTGTTCGAGATGACCCTTTATCTCCTGGACGTCTGCGTTTTTGTCGCTGTAGTTGCTGGCAAACACGAACAGGAAAACTTTGCGTGCGGCCTTGAGGATCGGCATTGCGTCATGAACGGCCCTGGTTGACTCGCGGCTGAAATTCCAGGCGATGACCACCTGCTCGCCGATTGCGTCTTCTCCTGTCCAGCCCGTTGGAAGGACCAACATGGGAACCCCGGCTGTCATCAAAATTTCTTTGGGGATTGCTGAATTGGATAGATGGCGGTGGTCCGGATGCGGCTGTGTCGTTACCAGAAGGTCCGCGCAATGGGAAAAAAGCTGCTCTGCGCTATGAGCCTCCGGCCGTGCCGCGTGATATTGGAAGTCAAGGCCAGCCGTCTGAACCGCGGCCTTCAATTCATCTTCAATCGCGAGCGCGAGATCGCGGCTCTCCCCCTTTAGTGCTTCTTTCGTGCTGACGTCGACGCCGATCAGCCTGGCTTGGTGCTTGGCAGCGATACTGATGGCAGTGCGCACACGGGCCGTGGAATCTGCTCCAGCGTCCAAATAGACAACGATATCTCTGTAGGCCATAACTTCCTCCATTCGCTGGCCGAGCGTTTCACCTGCTCGCTTCTCTGTCGCAGGAGTCACCGGGAGAATCGCAGCGCACCCACCCTAAACAGTTAATGTCCCTTGGCGCTCCAGGTTCCGTACGACTGCAAACAATTCACGATGTCGTCGGGTTGGGTTGTAGCGATCCTTTACGCAAAGACCCGGCATCCGTTCGAGCGAACTGAAGCACCGAAAATGGCCAGATATGAAATGGTGTCATGTGCAGACATCGTTCCTGTAGGTGCGTCCTGCGCAGGACAGCCATTCGCACATCATGCTCCAACCGGCGCTGGCCTAGTCCAACGACGAGCGACGCAGGCGCAGCGAGTTGCCGATGACGCTGACGGAGGACAGCGCCATGGCGGCGGCCGCGATGATCGGCGAGAGCAGCAGCCCGAGCGCCGGATAGAGCACGCCCGCCGCCACGGGCACGCCGGCTGCGTTGTAGATGAAGGCGAAGAAGAGGTTCTGGCGGATGTTGCTCATCGTGGCATGGCTGAGCTTGCGGGCGCGAGCGATGCCCTGCAGATCTCCCTTGAGCAGCGTCACGCCGGCGCTTTCGATCGCGACGTCCGTTCCCGTGCCCATGGCGATGCCGACGTCGGCGGCGGCAAGCGCCGGGGCGTCGTTAACCCCGTCGCCGGCCATCGCGACGACGCGACCTTCGCTTCGAAGCCTCGCGACCACCTTGCCCTTGTCCTCCGGCAGGATCTCCGCCTCGACCTCGTCGATGCCGAGCCGGCGGGCCACCGCCTCCGCCGTCGTCCTGTTGTCTCCGGTCAGCATGACGACGCGGATGTTCTTCTCCTTGAGCGAGCGAAGGGCCTCGGGCGTCGTCGCCTTGATCGGATCGGCTATGGCGACAAGGCCGCCCACCTTGCCGTCGACGGCGACGTAGATCACCGTCGCGCCCTCGCCGCGCAGCGTCTCAGCCTCCGCCGCGAGCGACGACAGATCGATGCCCGCCTCGGCCATGATCCGGTGGCTGCCGATGACCAGCTTCCTGTCGTCGACCGTTCCCGTGACGCCCTTGCCGACCGGGCTGTCGAACGCGCGGGCCTCACCCAGGGCAAGGCCCCTCTCCTGCGCCGCCGCGACAATGGCCGCAGCCAGGGGATGCTCGCTGGCACGCTCGAGCGTTGCGGCCATCGTCAGGAGTTCCGCTTCGTCGAAACCTTGGACGGCCTTCAATGCGGTCACCTTCGGCCTGCCCTCCGTCAGCGTGCCGGTCTTGTCGACGACAAGCGTGTCGATCTTTTCGAAGCGTTCCAGCGCCTCGGCGTTCTTGATGAGGACGCCCATTCGCGCACCGCGCCCGACGCCCACCATGATTGACATCGGCGTCGCCAGTCCGAGCGCACATGGGCAGGCGATGATCAGCACCGCGACGGCGGCGACGAGGCCGTGGGCCAAGCGCGGCTCCGGTCCCCAGACGCCCCAGGCGACAAAAGCGGAGACCGCGATGAGGATCACAGCCGGGACGAACCAGCCCGACACCTGGTCGGCTAGCCGCTGGATCGGAGCGCGCGAACGCTGCGCTTCGGCCACCATACGGACGATCTGCGAGAGCATCGTGTCGCGTCCGACCCTGCCGGCCTTCATGACGAAGCCGCCGCTCTGGTTCATCGTGCCACCGATCAGTTTGGCGCCGACCTCCTTTGTGACCGGCATGGATTCACCGGTGATCGTGGATTCGTCGACGGAGCTGCGCCCCTCCAGCAACTCCCCGTCGACAGGGACTTTCTCGCCCGGCCGGACGCGCAGACGGTCCCCGACCGCGACGACGTCCAGCCCGACGTCCTCGTCCGATCCGTCTTCACGGATGCGGCGTGCCGTCTTCGGTGCGAGGTCGAGCAGTGCCCGGATGGCGCCGCCGGTCTGCTCCCTCGCCCTGAGTTCGAGAACCTGGCCGAGCAGCACCAGTACAGTGATGACCGCCGCCGCCTCGAAGTAGATCGCGACGGAGCCGTCGGCGGCGCGGAAGGTGTCGGGAAAGATGTCCGGTGCCGCCGTGGCGACGACGCTGTAGATCCAGGCGACGCCCGTGCCCATCGCGATCAGCGTGAACATGTTGAGGCTGCGGTTGACGAGCGAGGCCCAGGCCCGCTCGAAGAACGGCCATCCGGCCCATAGAACCACGGGCGTCGCAAGCACGAGCTGGATCCAGTTCGAGATCTGTGCACCGAGCACCATGTGCAGGTTCGTGAGATGGCCGCCCATTTCGAGCGCGAGAACGGGCAGCGACAAGGCGAATCCGATCCAGAACCGCCGGGTCATATCGACAAGTTCGGCACTCGGCCCGGTCTCCGTCGTCGTGACCTCCGGCTCGAGCGTCATGCCGCATATCGGACAGGTGCCGGGACCTGCCTGCCGGATCTGCGGATGCATCGGGCAGGTATAGATCACGCCTTCCGGAGCCTCCGCCGACCTAGTGGCCGCTTGCATGGCCGCCCGCCCTTCTTCCTGATGGTGATGGCCGCCATGGGCATGGCCTTCATGGACGTTGTGGTCAGTCATGGACGGCTCCTCCGCGATGGCTTCCAGCGGCATCCGTTCTGCGGCCGAACCTCGGAAGGAACCGGGGAACCGCTCGGGCATAGGCGTCCCATGCAGCTCCGAACTCGGCCCGCGAGGCCTCCTCCTCCCGGTTCGCAAGGCGCACGTAGACCCATACCAGAACCGGGAACATGGCGAGCGTCACCAGGGTCGGCCACTGCAGCAGGAATCCGATCATAATGACGACGAAGGCGTCGTATTGCGGGTGCCGGACGCGCGCGTATGGCCCCGTGGTCGCAAGACGGTGGTCGCGCTGGGCGGCATAGAGCACATGCCAGCTTGACGCGAGGAGCCAGAAGCCGGCGACGATCAGGACGTTGCTTGCGAGATGGAACGGCCCGAAATGCGGGTTGACGCGCCAGCCGAACATCATCTCCAGTAGGTGGCCGGCGTCGTGCGACCAGAAGTCGACGCCCGGAAACTGTCGCCCGAGCCAGCCGGACAGCAGATAGACGGTGAGCGGGAAGCCGTACATATCCGTGAAGAGCGCCACGACGAAGGCGGAGAAGGCGCCGAGCGACCGCCAGTCACGCTTTGTCTCGAGCCTGGTGAAGCTCGCGGCGAAGACGATAAACACCACGGAATTGATGATCACCAGGCTCCAGAGCCCGTAGGCGGGAGTGTCAGACATCTTCTTTCTCCTTCGGCTTGTGCGGCGTCATGCGCGCATCGTGGCCCGAATGATCATGACCGGAGTGGACGCCGTGTCCGTGATGCATGAACATGTGCATGAGCGGACAGGCAAGGATGAGAAGCCAGGACAGGACGCCGAGCACATGCACGCGGTGCTCGTAGGCGATGAGCCCTGCCGCGATGACGGCGAAGGCGATGAAGACGGTTCGGCTGTACGTGCTCCAGGCAGATGGGGAATGGTTGTCGTTCATGAGGATGTCTCGTTCGAGGGAGATCGGGGAAGCCCTCGCGATCCGAGGGACCACGTCAGCCGATGCCGTCGTAGGTGACGTAGGCCATCATGCCCGTCGCCATGTGGTAGAGATGATGGCAGTGAAGCGGCCAGCGGCCGGGATTGTCGGCGTCGAAGGCCAGGGCGACGCTCGTCATCGGCGGCAGCAGGACGGTGTCCCTGACCGCGCCCGCGACCGGGGTTCCGTTGATGCCGACCACCTGGAAATGATGCCCGTGCAGGTGCATCGGATGCGCCATCATCGAGGCGTTGCTAATCGCCACCTCGATCCGCTCGCCGCGCTTCACGACGAGACCGTCCGCTCCGTCGACGCCCCAGGTGTAGGTGGCCATGTCGCCCGTCAGCGACAGATCGAAGCGGCGGTCGGCCGCACGGGTCGCCAGGGGACTGACGGGACGCAGCCGCCGCTCGAGGTCCAACCCGAGAACCGGCCCCTTCGCGTCGCCCACGACGGGAATCTTTCGAATATCCGCCCCTGCCGTGGCCAGGACAACGCCCGTGCGCTCAACGGCCCCTTCGCGAAGGGCGAGGACTGGGAAGGCGCCGCCCTCCTTCGGCAGGCTCAAGCGGATGTCGAGGCGCTGGCCCATGGCGACGGGGAAGGACGTCCCGGCGAGCGCCTCCACGCCCTGCCCGTCGACGGCGACCAGTTCTCCGGAGAGGCGGCCGGTGTCGATGGTGAAGGCGGTGGCCGTCGCGCCGTTGATGATGCGCAGACGGACGCGGACGCCCTTGTCGACCCAGACGACTTCGGGGTCGTCGAGCGTGCGGTCGTTGGCGAGATAGGCGTCGTAGTCGATATCGTTGAGGTCCATGGCCGCCATTCCTGGCATCGCCATGCCAGCCATGTCGTTGCCGGGCTGCATGTGCTGCATGCCGGCCATGCCCTGCATCGAGCCGTGGTTAATCGGCATGGCGCCAGGCGCGGCGTTCCCCTTCAGCTTCGCCAGCAGTTCCTCCGCCGGCAGGAAGGAAAAGTCGTGCAGCAGGACGACGACCTCCTGCTCGTCCCGCTTAAGGTCGTCAGCCGTCCGCACGATCAGCGGAGCGGCGAGCAGGTTCTGCGCCTGCAGCGTATGGGCGTGCATCCAGTGCGTGCCGCCCGCGCCGACCGGAAAGGTGTAGCGGCGGGTTTTGGACGGCTGCAGCAGTGCCGCCGGATTGTCCGGCACGCCGTCGGCCGCCCAGGGCGGCGTAAGCCCGTGCCAGTGGATCAGGGTCGGTGCGTCGATGGCGCTCGACAAATCGACGTCGAATTCGGTTCCGGCGTCCAGCGCCAGTCCCGGCCTGCCGTCCGGCTGGACGAGGCCGAAGACTCGGGCGGATCTGCCCTTGACGTCGATGGTCCTGTAGCCGACGGACAAGGCGCGTGGCGTTTTGGCCGCCTCCTGTGCCAAGGTGCACATGGGGCTAAGTATGGCCGATGTGCCGAGCGCGGCTGCGCCGACCATCAGGTCGTTGAGGAATTCACGGCGTTTCATTGTCTTGGTCCTGCCGGGTCGGCTGCGCCGACCATTGGATCGTGGGCGTCCGGAGGGAAGCCCGTGGAAGCAACCGGATGCCGCGACGAAGGCGGCCTCCGGCATCCTCAGATCGGAAGACGAGGAGGACCGAGCGTGGGCGGAAGCGCCAGACCGCTGCCGGTCTGGTCGCTCCATGCGAAACGGAAAAAGGAGCCTGTGGCTGCTGGAGCTTCCGTCTTGTCCATGCTGGCCAGAACGATGCAGAAGCCGCACGGGACTGCGCAGCAACCCTTATGGTCGGGAACCTGAAGGCCGCCTGGGAGCGAGAAGTGGGCGTCTTTTTTCAAGACGAAGGAATGCTCGACGTCGGACTGTACGTGGGCCGGATGTGCATGGCACTGCATTGCCTGCACGCCGGCCGCGGGCGCAAGCAGAAGCGCGAGTGCGACCAGGAAGGCCAGCCCTGCGTTCACCCATGCGAACCTGCGGCGGTCGGCGGCCATGTGCGCGGCTCCGCTCCCCTGCTCAGCCCAAACGCCGGCTGATGAAATTGAAGATCGCAGCGATCGATGCTCCTGCATAGGCGCCGAAGATGACGCTTTGGAGGAGGCCCAGCGCCAGGCTTCGAAGATCGAAGCCCGTCAGGCCGAGATAGAACTGCAGCCATGGCCTGTGCAGGCCCCATTCGGGCGCGACGAAGCCGAGCAGCATGCACAGCAGGAACGAAATGGCGGCGAAGGCGGCGAGCGTCGCGCCTAGCACCGAAACGGAGACATGCACCGGCACCGCCGGAGATCTCTCGGACTGGACATGCAAGATTGTGTTGGCCATTGAACGATCCTCCGCCCGGCTCACCTTCACAAGCGAACAATGAACCTCCCAGCCGTGTCCGTCTTTGACTCAAATCAAGAACGCGAAAACATTGCTCGAAACTTTCGCCGCCGCACCCAAGGCCCTGCAGAATGCGAGCGCCGCCTCGATCTTCTGCCTTCTGAGAGGCATAAGCCCGCAGTCCGAATATTGTAATCCGAAAATGAAAGCGGCACCGAACAAAGAAGAGATCGCGTCCGCGGCGTTGAAGCGATGGTGCATTCGGCGATCGCAAGCATTTTATGAGGCGACGGCGGACGGACAGTAAGAATTCGAGTATTTTTGAAAGACTGGTCACGTATAAACTCATCGCAAGGCAGCAACAGGCGCGCCACGTGAACACCCAGTTCCTGCCTCGTCTCGCATGCCGATTTTCATGCATGATGTCCGCAATGGTTGTCAATGCAGGGAATTGCACCCCCGTTTCCGAATGATGTGCGATGCGCCGGTCTGCAAGCGCCTTCGGGACTGCATTCACCTGCATCGTTGGATTGCCACCATCGAAATATGCTGAGCATGCAGCGACGCTCTAAGTGATCAAGCCGCTTCTACCGGTACTAGGACAGCCGCCCCGTTGAGTCGACCGGCTCGTAGAGCCGCCAACGCATCGTTGGCCCGCTCAAGGGAATAAGCGGTTGTGACAGTTCGAATGTTTGCTGCTCGTACGACCACGAAAAATTCGTGGGCGTCAGTGCGGGTAAGATTGGCCACCGACACAACTCGCCGCTCCCCCCACAATAGGCGATAGGGCATGGCAGGAATATCGCTCATGTGGATGCCGCCGCAGACAACCACACCGCCTTTCCGAACGGCAGCCAGTGCCTTGGGCACCAGCTCGCCCGCCGGAGCAAAAAGGATGGCGGCGTCGAGCGGTTCCGGCGGAACTTGGTCAGACGATCCCGCCCATACGGCTCCCATTTCCAATGCAAAGCGCTTTCCTTCGTCGTCTCCCGGTCGGACGAACGCATAGACCTCCTGCTGTTTCCAGCGGCAGACTTGTGCCAGGATATGAGCGGCGGCGCCAAAGCCGTAGAGCCCAACGGTTTTCCCGCCACGCGCCATCTTCAATGATCGCCATCCGATCAAGCCCGCGCAAAGCAATGGCGCGGTGGCAACCGGATCCGAGCCCTCTGGTAGCGTGAACGCATAGTCCGCGTCGGCGACGACATGAGTCGAGAACCCGCCGTCGATCGTGTAGCCGGTGAACCCTGGGGCGTCGCAGAGATTTTCCTTTCCGTCACGGCAAAAGGAGCAGCAGCCGCAGGTGCGACCGAGCCATGGCACGCCAACCCTTCGACCTAGCAACGTTTCCGGCGCGCCGGATCCTAGCGCGATGACGGTCCCTACAATCTCATGGCCAAGTATCAGGGGAAGCTTTGGGTCAGGAAGATCGCCATCGAACACGTGGAGGTCCGTCCGGCAGACACCGCAAGCCTCGACCCTGATCAAGACTTGTCCCGCTGACGGAGACGGATCCGGCAGTTCGACAAGGCGCAGTGGCGTCCGAACTCTGTCAAGCATCATCGCCTTCACGTCAGCCTCCATCGATCGAAAAGTCACTCAATCAGCAACACACCAAGGGTTCTTGCCTTGACCTGAATCAAAGACTCCGCCCTCGCCGAGCGATACGAAGGATTGTTGGCGTAGCTGTCCATACGCTCACGACGAGGAGGAGGAAGGCAACATGGACCATATCGTAACCAGTACCCTCAACGCCAATCGTGCCGTCATCACCAGTCGCGCGATCGCTCCAAACAACGATAGGCCAAGGGATGTGGATATTCTACTCGAGCGGTCAGATAACGACCACTGGGTCGTAACCATGATCTCCTTGCGGGCGCGAAACTGGGCCGCTGACGAGCTTTGCTGCGCGCTTCGCAGTTGCTTCGCCGGAAGCATGCGTCTTGACATAATGAGCGCCGACCGCTTGCTGAAGAACGCGCGCAAACAGGGGTTCAAGACTGAATTCGTGGGCCTTGGTGGAAAGGACATTTTCTAAGAAAGACGGCACTACGCTCCCCGACCGCTTGCCTGTCGGACCTTTGCGGCTGCATAGCACGTATCGGTCGTTTCACGACCCAGCGGCGTAAACTTGGGCGCTTCGTTGGTCGTTACCGCGCAAGCAACGACCACGCTCTGGTTTGATTGGTCGGCCTTGTGTCCTTATAGATCCAGGCACGTAACGTACGGTAAAATACTGCCTCGGCGGCATCGCTCGGCGTAGGCTTGGATCCGAGGCCACGAGAAGAGGTTCGATCTTACCTTGGACACCGCGCGATAGCCTCGAAAAGCGAGCTGCCTCATGATAGCTTCTCGCCCGCTGTTCGACTACCGCCACATCTTGCGAATAGGTATCAAACGGAGTCCGATACCAGACCTCCGTTTGAAATTTGAGACCTGCCTACCACAGTCAACTCCGTCCGGTGCGCCCGCGAGGTTCCCTCGAATGAAACTGGAATCTGTAATCGTAGGATTCTTCCTCGTGCTCGCCTCGATCGCTGCCGCGCAGCAGCCTCCCTCTCAGGCGAACCGAAAGGTTGACGAATTCATACGCCTGTTGGATGACCCCGATGTCCGCGCGTGGCTCGATAGCCACAGGTCCGGGAACCCAACTTCCTCTCCCGGTGCGGCTGAAAGCAGTTTTGCCCTCGTTAACTGGGAAGCCGCCGTCCGTAACCGCATTGACAAGGTATTAAGTGCCATTCCACGAATTCCGGCAGAGGTCAGCACGGCGGCTGTCCGAACCCGCGAGGAGGCCATCGCCAGGGGCTATGCCCCCGTCTTTGCGATTTTCGCGGGCCTGGTCGCCATTGGTCTCATCGCTGAATTGGTGTGGCGCAGACTTGTCATGCGCAACAATGATCTGCCCGCTCGGCTCGGTTCGCTCGGCGTCTTCTCGGCGGCTATGGCTGTGGTCTTTTTCGCGGTCCATTGGCCACCCCTCGCCCGCTTGACGTTGCTCGCCTATCTGGCGGCTTTCATCGCCGTTCGCTTGGCAATCGCTCTGATATCCTTGGCGGCTATTTCGCCCGGCCAACGCCTACGCCTGTCGATCCTTGCGGGATTGATCTGCATTGCGATCGCCAATGCGGCTATCGCGGAGCCCCTCGGCATCAGCCGTGATGTTTCCGACGCCATCGCTTTCTGTTTCTCCGCAATGATACTCGTTGTGGCGACTGAAACGGTCTGGTCCACAATGCATATGTCATCGACATTGAAGGCCGGTCTAACAGCGTTCGGCGTCGTGCTATGGATCGCTTGGTCGCTCGACATGAGAGGCCTGTTCTGGCTTGGCATTTATGCCATCGTTCTTCCCAGTGTTCTCAAAGGCGTCGCGCGCGTTGCCGGCCATCTTTGTTCCGACGCCACCGGGCTGCGAGGCGTTCTGATCACACGCGGCATTCGAGCCGTCGTTATTGGGATGGCGGTTGGATGGCTGGCAATCGTCTGGCATTTCAATCCGGATGCGCCTGGGCGGCGGGATCCATGGATTTCGGCGTTGGTCTATGGTGGCATGAAAAGCGTGGGTGTCCTGGTTCTCGCCGACCTGGTCTGGCAATTGGCAAGGAACTGGTTCGACCGTACGCTGCAGGTGGCTACAGACACTACCTCTCTTTCACCTGCTGATGCGGCGCGCCGCGCGCGATTCCGGACTCTGCTGCCAATCTTTCGAAATGCGATTGCGGTTGTCGTCTTGGTCTTGGCCGGCTTGATCGTACTTTCCGAGTTGGGGGTGCAAATCGGCCCGCTTATTGCGGGAGCTGGGATTTTCGGCGTCGCGATAGGCTTCGGATCGCAGGCTCTTGTGAAGGATATCATCAGCGGTGTCTTCTATATGCTCGACGACGCGTTTCGTGTCGGTGAATACATTCAGGCGAAAGAGTACAAGGGAACCGTCGAGGGCTTCAGTCTTCGTTCGGTTCGCCTCAGACACCATCGCGGTCCGGTATTCACGGTACCCTTCGGCGAACTCGGCGCGGTGGAAAACATGAGCCGCGACTGGGTGATCGACAAATTCCGGATATCGGTCGGCTACGACACCGACATTGAAATGGCTCGCAAGCTTACCAAGAAGGTGGGTGCCGATCTCAAGGCCGATCCCGAGCTTGGACCGCTATTCATCGAACCGTTGAAGATGAAGGGCGTGGAGGAGTTCGGCGATTACGGGATCGTGCTGAGCTTCGGGATGACCACGGTCCCCGGCATGCAAACCTACATCCGGCGCAAAGCTTACGCCAAGCTTCGAGAGGTCTTCCTGGCAAACGGGATCACCTTCGCTCAGCCAACGGTCCAAGTGGGTGGAGACGACAAAAGTGGCGGAGCGGCTGCCGCGGCCAGTGCAGCGCTCGCGCACCAGACAGGTCCGGCCAAGCCGTCCCCGTAGCGCTTAATGAACGCACTGGCCGCTTCTGTAGCGGCTCGGCCCACTCTGCGAGAGGCAGTCAATCTAGCCATTGCTGGGTTGGCGACGCGCATTTGCGACTTTGATCAACATCAAAGACAGGGCCCCTGCAGCTAGTACAATTCTCCTACCAAACCAAGGAGGGCAGCAAGATGAGCATTAAGACCGTTATATGCGTTTTCGGCGTCGACCGCTGGGATCTGGACCTCAAGACCGCCATCGAGTTTTGCGAAACGCAGGGCGCACATATGACCGCCCTCGTCGTCTGCATGGGGCGCGTTCCGGCGATTGCTACCTATGAAGCGCTTTCCACCACCTGGCTCGAAGGGCAGCAACAAGAAATCGATCGCCTTTCCGAGGAGACGGCCGCGGTCCGCAAGATCCTCGAAAGAACTGAACTGTCCTTCGATGTGCAGGAAATCTACACCGAGTTCGCCTGGGCCGACGAGGACATTGCACAACGTGCACTCTATGCCGATCTTGTGCTTATTGGCCCTCAGGCCGCAGCGAATGAAGATCTTCAGCGGCGAATTGTCGATGGAGCGCTGTTCCAGTCCCCAACGCCAATTCTCATCAACCCTCGCATGCAGCCGGTCGTGGCGTTTCCGAAATCCGTACTGCTTGCCTGGGATTCGAGCGAAGAGGCCGCGCGTGCAACCCGCCAGTCGATGGAATTTCTGAAGGGCTGCGACGCCGTGCACGTCACCCTCGTGGATCCTGTCGCTAGCAGCTTCGCGAATGGTGAAGAGCCGGGATCCGACATCGCCACCTTCCTTGTCCGTCACGGGATCAAGGTGGAAGTTGACCGCATCGCGAGCGGTGGGCGCCGTGTGGACGAGACATTGCGTCAGCACGCGGTAGACGTGGCGGCCGACATGGTGGTCATGGGTGCTTACAACCACCCGCGGATCCAACAGCGGCTTTTCGGCGGTGTGACACGGTCGATGCTGAAGGACAGCCAGATCCCGCTTTTCCTGTCCCGTTGACCCAGACTCTACGCCTATCGGCCCCGGCAGTCGCCGGGGCTTGCCCAATCGAAAGTCAGTGAACCCGTCCAATGGGGATCGCCATGAGGCCACAGTTCCATCTGCCCTTGAGCACATATCCAGAGGCAAGCTCGTTTACGATTATCGAGAACGCCATCCAGTTCTGCCTCCATCACGCGGCGGATCTGGTAGCGAGCCTTTCCGTCGCTCGGCGTCCTGGCCATCAGCTCGAACCCGCTGAAAATTCTGTCGACGACGAGATACTTCAGGCTGATCGCTTCGACCGCGAGGTGGCCGCCCAGCTTGTCAGGCATCTGAAGCATCGGTCTGAAAGGGTATCTCTCGATGTCAGGCTCGATACGTTCGATGCGGAGGCAATGTCGGCGAGCCTGAAGCTGACAGAGGTTTCTCGCGCATATGACCTTACGATCGTCGAAAACTCCGAAATCGCGCGGCCAACAATCGAAAGCCTCGTTTTCGAAAGTGGTCGCCCGCTGCTTTTGCTGCCGCCAGAGGATTTCTACGGACGTATCGACACCGTTTGCATAGCCTGGGATGGCAGCGCCACTGTTGCCCACGCCCTGTCGACCGCCTATCCGCTGATCGGATCCGCCACCAAGGCGATCGTCGCCTGTGTGCGCAATGGAGAGCTATCCCATGACAAGCTGCTGGACCGCTATGTCGAAGCCTTAAAGCATTCGGGCCTTGAGGTGGAACTCGCGGCTTTGCATTGTGATGGCGAAGACATACCATCTGCCATTCAGGATGGTGCCCTCGAAGGCCGTGCCGACCTGCTGATCGCCGGAGCTTATGGTCACTCCAAGCTTCGTGAAGCGATGTTCGGTGGCGTAACGCGTGGTCTGCTCGGCAATCTCCGCGTCCCCCTGCTGCTAGCGCACTAAGCCAGTGCCCGAAGCGCGTTCAAGACGACCGCCACATCAATGGCCTCCTGGATGAGCGCTCCTTGGACCGGAGGCAGAAAGCCGAACGCGGCGACCAGCATTGCGATGGCCGAGAGACCTATGCCGGCGTAGACGCTTTGAAGCGCGATATGTTTCGAACGCCGCCCAATTTTCAGCGCGGTCACGATTTCCTTCAAATCGCTGCGCAACAGCACGACGTCAGCCGCTTCCGATGCGGCGGCGAGATTTCCCCGCGCAACGGCGAGGCCCACATCGGCTGCCGCAAGTGCCGGCGCGTCGTTGACCCCGTCGCCTATCATCATGACAGGTCCGGATTCTCTTTCTAATCGGATGATTTCGACTTTCTTGCCCGCCGACAACTCCGCCTCCACAGCATCCAGGTCGAGCCTTTCTGCGACCGCGCGCGCTACGCCGATCCGGTCACCGCTGGCAAGAATGATCCGTTTGATGCCCGTAGCGCGCAGCTTTACGACCGTCTCAGGGGCTTCCTCTCTAAGCGTGTCCTCGAAGTAGATGGTGCCCGAATATCGTCCGTCCACGAACACAAGGGCACTGGCCAAAACATTGGTGACGGGAAATAAAGCGCCGCTGATCTTCGAAGCAATGAACGAAGGCCCGCCGACGAGAACATTGTGGCCATCAACCGAAGCCTCAACGCCCTCGCCCGCGACCTCTGTGGCCTTCTCCGGCTTTACGAGAGCGAGGCCGCGTCGGTGGGCTTCGGAGACGATCGCGCGGCCGATGGAATGCGACGATATCTGCTCGGCTGATCCAGCCAGTCGCAGCAGCTCGTTCGCATCGCCCTTGCAGTCAATGTCAGTGACGGCAGGCTGTCCAATCGTAAGCGTACCGGTCTTGTCGAAAACGACAGTGCGAATGTTGGACAGTGCTTCAATCACTGCCGCTCCCTTGACCAGGATGCCGTGACGGGCAGCGTGTGATGTGCCCGATACGAAGGCGACCGGAACCGCAAGAAGGAGCGGGCACGGAGTCGCGACGACCAAAACGGCCAAAAGCCGCAAGCTGTCTCCGGAGAGCGTCACGGCAAGAATGGCCACGCTTACCGTCAGCACAAGAAACAAGAGCCCAAATCGATCAGCGACACGGAAGATCGGAGCCTTGCTTTGCTTGGCTTCCTCGACGAGTCTGACGATGCTGGCATACGTGCTCTCCGCAGCCGGTCGGGCGGCGATCATTTCAAACGCATCACCCGCGTTCGACGCCCCGCTCATGACTGGCTGTCCTTGCCCCAGGCGTACGGGAAGCGGTTCTCCCGTAAGTGCTGACTGATCGACGAGTGCGGTGCGGCTTTCCACCCGCCCATCGACGGGGACGATGTCGCCGCGGCGGATAAGCAGTTTGTCGTCAATTCCGATTGCGGCGATTGGTATCTCCACCAGCCCATTTTCTGCAATGCGCGAGGCGGTTCGCGGCACTCGCGACAGAAGGTCGGTCATTCCGCTCTCAGCACGACTATGGGCGTAGAACTCTAGGAGATGTCCGCCAGCGTACATCACCGAAACGATAGCGCCTGCCAGATATTGCCCGAACCATAGGGCCGCGGACATGGACAGCGCCGCAATAAGATCGAGGCCGAATTCGCCGTGGCGAAGTTTCGATACGATTTCGACCAGCAGGCGTGCAAGCACCGAGACGATCGCGACAATCAGAAGAACCTCGGCAGGAGATCTGGCACCCGTCGCTTGCAGGACGAGGGAGATCAGAAGACATCCCAGCGCGCTGGAAAACAGGAGGAGTGGCCAAAGGCGCTCAGCGAAATCCCTCACGCACCGACCGTTGAAAATCGTCTTGCCAAGTGGCGTCGCATCGAGTGGCAGCATGCGTCGGTCCATCCAGAAATGGTCGGGAATTCCAAGCATGGCATATAGCCCGCGGAGTTTATTGATCTATGACAATGACCGAAAGCCTTGTTTGCGCGACAAATGAGACTTGAATGGCCGTCGACCGGGAGAGCCGCGATGCAGCACGATTACACCATCGGCGAACTGCGCCCTGATCAAGAGCTTGCCGCGTTTGCGCTCGTGCGCAGTGTCGCGCCCACCTTCGGCGAGAGGGACTGGGAGGCTTTGTTCGATGAAGTTCGCAACTGGCGCTGCCTCAACATCTGTGATCACGCGGGCCGTGTCAGGGGGCTGGGCGTATTCAGAATCGTGATGCATCCGGAAGCCGGCATGATGATGGACGTTCCTATCTTCATCGCTCTGAGTGCCGCAAACCAAAACGAGATCGCGGAGAGCCTGTTCGCGGGCCTCCAGGGCTGTGCGACCGGCTGCCAATTCATAAGAGTATGGAACGCTGTTCCCAAAAGTTTGAAAGAACTGGAAGATCCGTCGTTCTTTCGACGCTGGGACCACGGGCTCATTTACCGATTGGCTTCCGATCCGATGTCACCGGCTTTGCAGTGAACACATATCCTACGGCCCGGATCGACTTTATGAATTGTGGGCGTCCCGGATCGACTTCTATTTTTCGCCTCAGACGAGCGATCTGGGTATCGATCGCCCGATCGAACGCTTCCCGTTCCCGGTGGCGTGTGAGATCCATTAATGCGTCCCTTGTCAGCACTCGGCCGGCATTCCTGACGAGGGCATCGAGCATATCGAACTCGCCAGTCGAGAGCTCCACCTCCGCCCCTTTGGGATTGAGAAGCCGTCGCTTTTCCCGGTCGAGCTGCCAGCCCTCGAAAGCGACCACGTCGCCCGCGATCGAGACGGGCTCCGCGCCCGTTTGAAAACGGCGCAAGATCGACTTCAGCCGGGCATGAACCTCGCGCAGATGAAAAGGCTTGACGACATAATCGTCGGCACCTACCTCCAGCCCCACCACACAGTCGACGATATCCGAGCGTCCGGTCAGCATCATGATCGGAATATTCGAGGTGTTTCGAATCTCGCGAGCAAGATCTATTCCATCCTGTCCTGGAAGCACAAGATCGAGAAGAATGATGTCGAAAATCGTGGAGTTCAGGAGCGTCTTCATTTCTTTTCCGTCAGCGGCGCAGGCGACGATATAGCCTTCCTGCTCGAAATAACGCTTTAGCATCTCCCGGACGCGCGCATCGTCGTCCACCACCAGTATCCGCGTGCTGCCGGGAGACCCCGTGGTCATGTGAGCACCGCCTCCTGAAATCTACGATCATGCTGGCGGTCGCAGGATTGCGACTGCTACTCGACGCGTCAGGTGAGCCAATAGTCGCTGATCCACCGATGTAAGTGGTCTTGCTAGCGATACTGCAACAAAATGCATATAGCATTCCAGGCACGGCTGCCATCACCAATATCTTCTTTGCGTTTGGTCAATGCGGACACTCCTCTTCCAAGTCATCTTCAGGCTGCAACCGCATTTTTGGCGCTTGGCAGACGCGAAGAGGATTAGGAAATGGGTGGTTTCATTTGTCGGCTCCGCACCATCCGGACGCTCGTTTGGTATCTGCAGATCGCCTCGGTTGCCGTCGCCTGCGCCTGCGGCGTAGCAAGTGCAAGCGAAACCGCCTCCCCTTCGCTCGCGCCGATGCTCCGCCGAGTCGTTCCGACTGTGGTCAGTATTGCCGTTCGGGGAAGAGTGGAAGACGACGAGTCCCTGATCCTGACGCCGGGCAGGCACGCGCAAGCCTCGCCTTCCGACTTGATTCCATCCCAGGTTTCGGTGACGGCTGGAACTGGCGTGATTACGGATGCGCAGAATGGGTACATCCTTACGAACAACCATGTGATCGAAGGCGCGACGAGCATCAAAGTCACGATTGCCGACGGTGCGACATACAATGCCGAGGTTGTCGGGAGCGATCCCCAGACAGATCTCGCGGTCATCAGGATCGAAGCCACCGGATTGAACGAGGCGCAGTTGGGGCAGTCTGGTTCGCTCCAGGTCGGCGACTACGTGGTTGCCATTGGCACTCCCTTTGGGCTTGGCAAGTCCGTTACGTTCGGCATTGTAAGCGCCCTTGGCAGGACTGGCTTCGGACTCGATTCCGAAGAGGGATACATTCAGACAGACGCTTCAATAAATCCGGGCAATTCCGGCGGTGCGCTCGTTGATCTCGACGGTAAAGTCGTCGGCATCAACACCGCGATCCTGGGACCGTCCGGGGCCAACATAGGAATCGGCTTTGCCGTCCCGATCGACACGGCAAAGGCCATCATGCGGCAACTCATCGAGAAGGGCAGGATTGAGCGCGGTCTGCTTGGCGTCCAGGTTCAGGATAATAGTGCGGATTTCGGCCGCGCCCTCGGGGTCGAAATTGCGACAGGGGCGCTCGTAAGCGATGTTGTGGCGGGCGCAGGAGGTTCGAAGGCCGGAGTGATGGTTGGGGACGTCATCGCTGCCGTGAACGGCACGCCCGTAGCGACCGCTGGCCAGTTACGAGCGCGGATCACCGCCCTAGCGCCGGACACGACCGTGAGACTGACCGTGATGCGCCCCGAGGGGAAAGTCGAAATCAACGCGACGCTTAGTGCGAGCCTACCCGAAGCCCAGGCTGAAAATCCTGAGTTCGTAGATGGCGAAGGGTTGCTGGCGCTGGTGACGCTCCAGACGCTTGACAGCGCTTCCGCTGCCTTTGGCAAGGTGCAAGGCGGCGTTGTGATGGCGATCTCCGACAGCAGCGCCGCTGCCGTGGCCGGCCTTCGGCCCGGCGACGTCATAACCAGTGTCAACAGAACGAAAACAACGACGCCTCAAATGGTGGTAGAGCTTACAAAGGCAGTGAAGGATCTCCTCCTGCTCGGCATTTTCCGTGATGGCCATATGAGTTTCCTGGTCATCAAACGATAGAAAGATCAACACGGCTGCAGCGGCTGCAAGCGCCCCCAGGGCGCATCGGCATTCGGGATGTTTACGTGAGCTGATACCACCGAATACTCGCTCTTTGATCCACGGCAATGTCGTTTGTTCGGTTCAGCGATAACATCCTTCCAGTTGCTGGGCCTGAGCAAGGCAAATCGCCAAGGCCCAGTCTCCGACAATGCAAGAGAGGAGAAAAACTATGGACAAAATACGAATTCGCTCGAAGGACTGGATCCTGGTGTGCGATGGATCTAAGGCACTATTTCTGCGCAACGATGGCGACGCGCAGTACCTAAATCTCGTCGAAGTCCGCACTTTGATCAATGAGGGTGTCCCGACGCATGAGCTCGGCGCCGATCGTCCAGGAAAAGTTCACGCATCCGCGGACGGCGTGCGAAGCGCAGTTGAAGCCCCTGATCTGCACGAGCGGCAGGAGGAGGAGTTCCTAGCCAATGCGGCGGGGGAGACCGAAGCAGACATCAGGCGAGGTGCGACGCAACGCCTGCTTTTGATCGCTCCTCCACGCGCGCTCGGTTTTCTACGCCAGCATCTTGGAACCGCGACCCAAGCCGCTCTGGTTGCAGAAATCGCGAAGGACTATACGAAGATGCCCGTCCGCGAGATCGAAGCGCGACTTCAGGAGGAGGTTCGCTGAAAATTCGCTGACAACTGTCTGAGCGATTGTCGCGCCGACAAAAATTCCGCGTGAGATCGGCAATCGCTTTGGAGGCGTCAATTATGCGGCTATCCAAATGCGCCAAAGGGCGGCTTTGGCCCGGCTCGCAAATGGCAGGCGACCGGTATTGCGAGGCATGCACCAAATCTCGCAACGTCCGTCGGTCGTTTGGACTTAACGACCTCAATCGAGAAGCTGGCGCAGCCGGATGGCCAGGTCCTGAGCTCTGTATGGTTTCTTCAACCAACTCGCGGAAGGCAATGAACGATTGGCAATGCTCGGCTCAGCATAGCCCGAAGTGAAAAGCACTTTAATGTCGGGCTTAAGCAAGACAGCCTGCCTTGCCAGTTCGTCGCCTGTCATGCCTCCCGGCATGACAATATCTGTAAAGAGAAGATCGATCGTGTGATCCTCGGATAGAAGCTTCAGCGCATCTGCGGCCGAAGCCGCCTCCAGCACAGAGTAGCCGCCCGTTAGCAACCTCGAGACGACAACACGTCTGACGCGCTCGTCGTCTTCGACAACCAGGATCTTCTCGGAACCTCCCGGCGCTTCCTCAGTGCTGGCCGCATTATTAGACTTGGCAGTGACTGCAGCCGCAGCGGCAGGCAGAAAGATGCGTACCGTCGTTCCCCGATCGAGTTCGCTGTAGAGCTGAATGTGCCCGCCGAGTTGCTTGACGAAGCCATAGACCATGCTGAGCCCAAGTCCGGTTCCCGCACCGACACCCTTGGTGGTGAAGAAAGGTTCGAAGGCGCGGGTCTTCACGTCTTCAGACATCCCGCTTCCGCTGTCAGTTACGGAGATCAAGACGTAATCGCCGGGCCTCAATTGGGGGTACATCCGGGCATAGTCGAGATCCAGTCTTGCTCGTGAAATCTCGAGCGTCAGGCTGCCGCCATTCGGCATGGCATCGCGCGCGTTCAGCGCAAGATTGAGCAAGGCGTTCTGGAGCTGGGAGCCATCGACGAGCGCGATGTGATCGCTGCCTTTGATGCTGGTGCGAAGTTCAATTGCCTCACCGAGTGTTCGTCGCAAGAGCTCGGAAAAGCTCGATACCAGCGAGCCGATGTCGACGCTCTTGGGATTGAGGGGCTGACGCCTTCCAAATGCAAGAAGCTGCCCGGTCAGCTTCGCGCCATCGTCGGCGGCCTCCTGGGCCTCACGTACCAGTTCGCGTTGCTTTTCGTCGGTTAGGCAGGCGTCGAGCATTTCAAGATTTCCACTAATCACGGTCAGCAAGTTGTTGAAGTCGTGAGCGAGCCCGCCGGTCAACTGTCCGACAGCCTCCATCTTCTGAGCTTGACGAAGCTCCTCTTCGATCCGATGCCTGCTGGTCAGGTCACGGATGAAACCGGTGAAGATGCGAGTGTCATTCGAGATCGCCTCTCCAACGGAGAGCTCCATCGGGAAGACCGACCCATCCTTCTTGCGGCCCTTCACCACGCGGCCAAGACCGATGATCCGGGCCTTGCCCGTCCGCAGGTAGTCGGCAATGTATCGGTCGTGTTCCTCCCGATAAGGCGACGGCATGAGCATGCGAACGTTTCGGCCGATCACCTCGCGCGACGAGTAGCCGAACAGCTTTTCGGCAGCGGCGCTGAAGGAGGTTATGGAGCCGGTGTCGTTGATCACCACCATGGAATCCGGAACGGTTGCGAGAATCGAGCTCAGGTGCGCCTCGCGGTCTGCAAGATCTTCCTGTACCTTCCTGGCTTCTGAGACATCGATATTGGTCTGTATGACGACGGGCGTCGGCGAAGCCGCGTCGAAGACGACCCAGCGCGCAGAAACCGTCATCGGATGTCCATCCTTATGGCGATGAACTATATCACCATCCCAAGTGAGGCCGGCGTAAACGTCCTTCCTGATGTCGTCGATCGCCCTGGGAAACTTGGTGGCAAGCAGCTTGTGGACTACTTGCCCCACGGCTTCCTCCCGCGTCCAACCGTAGAGCCGCTCGCAACCCGATGTCCAATGGCTGATGACACCGTCGACGCCGTGGATGATCACGTTCGTGTCGTCGAAGACGCGGGCGATGATATCAAGATCCCGCCCCTTGGACGTCGAAACCGCGGCATCGTTTGCCATCGTCGCCTTCCCGCTTAGTGATGGTGTCGCATCGGCGTTTTGTCGAAGCGGAAGTCTTCGTCTACGTCAGCTTGGCTCTCCCCGGCCCTATGCACAAGAGCAGACTTGTTGCGCACGACGATCCCATATCGGCCACTTACCGATATGACGCCCATGCCGACCAGTTTGGTGATGGTGCGCGAGACGGTTTCGATGGTCAGTCCAACGTAGTCCGCGATATCGAGCCGGGTCATCGGCAGGCAGATGGCGGCCGGATCGGCGACTTGCGACGCGCTTTTCTCCAATCGGTTCAGAAGAAAGCTGCACAACCGTTCTTCGGCGCTCTTGCAGGAAAGTAGCACCATCTGGTCCTGCGCCGCCGCTACTTCGTCGCGAAGCTGCGACAGAAGTACGGGACGCAGGTGAGGCTGCGCCCGTAGCTGTTGTTCGAAGGATGCTTTCGTCCGCCGCTGAAAGGAAACGTCATCGATCGCCTCGGCGCTGTAGAGATATCGGTTCTTGAACGACACGCCGACGATATCGCCTTTGGCGAGAAATCCGGTGATCACTCGACGGCCGTCATGCAGGAGTCGGCAGATGCGCAGGTTGCCCTCCAGGACCGCGAAGACATGATCGGCGCGATCTCCTTCGAAGAACACGACCTGGCCCGCCGCTGCACGTTCGACCGGAGCTCGGTTGAAAAGCACGCCAAGGCCCATCGGCTCCTGTGAGACCGATATTTGCTCATGCAACTGCCTGACATTGAGATTGTTCGCCAACATGATCCTTCCTCCAATCATGCGGCATTCATTTGACGACCAGGATGTTACACCCTGATGTTTCTTTTGTGCCAATTGGTGGAAGTTTGTGACAGTCTGTTGCAGCCAATTTCTCGACGCAATGATAAAGCGGGAGTCTTGTTCCTCTTCGACAAACGATCAACGGCCCACGCGACGCGGTTCCTTGAATATGCCGCTAGTCCACTTGCATGGCGATCCGACCCGAGACGTCGTTCAGATAGATGCCGTAAAAGAGGTGCGAAGAAGCGGTCGCGAGCGGCACATCGACCGGCTTCAACGATCCGACCTCCCACCAGTCGAAGTGCTTTGCAAGCAATGACCACGCGTGGAGCCGCTCCTCGTGCCAGGCATCGGTGTCCGTGAGTTCCTGGAAACGCCCGTTCAGTACCACGCTCTTCCAGCTACCCTTGCTGGGCGATTCCTCGACCTGAAGACATACCTTCGGGTTCTGCCGCATCCACTCGATTTTTCGTCCCGGCATGGAGAAGCTGTAGGCGACCCTGGCCTGGAAGGCGAAATACAACGGCACGACATAAGGCTGCCCGTCATTGCAGCAGGCCAGGTGGCCGTAGTGACTGCCTTCCAGCATTGCGAGGCATTCCGCGTGGCTCATGTTCCTGAGCACCATTGTCATGGCTTTCACTCCCGATTGTCAAAGATGGTCCCGAACAGACCGCTGCAGGTCGAAACCCCGTTGACCTACGTCACCGCTTGCGCGGTAAAGGAGCACACTGAACATAGTGGCAATCATTATCGCTATTAGGAATAGCAACAATGCGTGGTCGAGCACGAACCAGCGCAGCCATCTGTAGCAATCTTGAGCATGCATTCGTCGATCTCCCAGGATATCCTTGCAAGGCTGCAGCCGCAGTTTGCTTCTGTGGGCCGCGGAACCCGGTCAACCACGTATCGACAGGTTATTGACCACACTGACGACACCGGGAATCGACCACGCTGCTCGTTCCGCCGCGATGCGTTCGCGCCATCCGGTGACGCCGCCCTTAAGAGTCACATTGCCGCCAGCGACATCCACCTGAATATGGGCAGCCTCGACGTCGGCGTTGCGTTTCAACGCGCCTTCGATCCGGTTCTTAACATCCGGAACCGACGCTGCCGGCTTGATCGACAATACGTTGGTGACGCCCACCACGCCCCCGAGCTTCATGACTGCCTTTTCGGCCGCCACGCGCTGGAAGTGCCACGGCACTTCTCCAGACAGCGTCACCCAACCCTTCTGGACTTTGACATCGATCGCGCCATTTGGCAAAAGCGTGTCCCATTCGATGATATCGAGCGCCCGCGCGGCAATTTCATCGTCAGCGTGCTTCTTCCTCTCCGCGAAGCGGACTTCGAGGTTCTCTGCCAGCGCGCGTGCTCCCTTGACCCGCTTGACTGCGAGCTCGGCGGCAATCTTTTCAGCGTAGCTGCCGACATGGCCCGTCAAGGTGACAACGCCGTTTTCAACCGCTACGCCGATGTTGGCGGCATCCACGCTCGGTTCAAAGCCGAGTTCGTCGATGATATTCTGACGTAGTGCGAGATCATTCATGACATTCCTCCACTGAACAAAGGGTTCTCGAGACCTCATCGAGATGATCCGCCATTTTGCCGACCTGACATTGCGCTTGATCAAACCAGGCGAAAAATATCCCAACCCATCGACGCTGACGAATGCTCGCCAGTTTGAGCCAGATCAAAGCCTACACGCTTATTCGCCTCTACGATCCAGCCCCGTCGAACATGGAAGGAGGCTTTCCCATGACAGACATTTCGTTGCGACAGAATGTACTGGATGAGCTGGAATTCGAACCGAGCATCGACGCCGCCCACATCGGCGTTACGGCCGCGCGTGGCGTGATCACGCTGACTGGTCACGTCGCGACCTACGCAGAGAAAGACGCGGCCGAGCGTGCTGCTCGGCGTGTCAAGGGCGTTCATGCCATCGCCCAGGAGATCGAAGTGCGCCCGTACGGCACACACATCACCGCGGACGACGAGATCGCAACGCGCGCGCTCAGCACGCTCGCTTGGCGTACGACCGTTCCGAGGGACGCCGTGAAGGTCAAAGTGCAGAATGGCTGGGTCACGCTGGAAGGCAATGTGGAATGGCAATACCAAAAGAACGCGGCGGCTAGCGCCATCCGCGATTTGGCCGGTGTCGTCGGCATTTCCAATGTGATTGCGGTGACGCCACGGCCAACTTCCAGCGACGTCAAGCGGCGGATCGAAGACGCGTTCAAGCGGGACGCCGAACTGGAGGCTCAGTCCATCAGCGTCAACGTGATGGACGGCAAGGTGACGCTCGATGGAACGGTGAAGCGGTGGTCCGAGCGACAAGCCGCAGAACATGCCGCTTGGTCGGCCGCCGGTGTCACGGCCGTCGAGGATCACCTTCGGATCGGCTGATTGAAGGTGAGCGAAGGCTTCGCGGGCGAATAACGGATTACTGCGTGACCCTGCGGCCCTCCTTTCTGACGCCGAAGGGCGAGCTCTTTTGAGTTCGTCCTTTTTTTCTTTCCCCTCCTTCGTATCCGCCCATCAAGAATTACTGGCCGCGCCGAACCCGAAAATGTTTTGCCGTTCTTGACGCGCATCAAAGCGGCCGGGTCGAAGATGTAGTTTGATGGCGAGGCTCAACGTCGAGAGCAAGCAACTTTGATGGGATCCGGAGTTCCGGAACCTGCTCGGCAAACAGGAGATGACCATGCCTGATACAGTCCCCGTAAAGACAGAACAGAAGACGATGCCGGCCGCCGGCAGCATCTGGTCGCCGTTCGAAACCTTGCGCACCGAAATTGACCGCCTGTTCGAGGATTTCGGACCGTCGTCGTTCCGGCCTCTCGCGCGGCCGTTTTTTGCGCGTACTGCGGCATCTTCCAATGGATGGATCATGTCGCCTGCCGTCGACGTCGTTGAAAAAGACGATGCTTTCGAAGTGACGGCCGAAGTGCCCGGTTTGGACGAAAAGAACCTGGAGGTCAAACTTGCGGACGGTGTTTTGACCATCCGCGGCGAGAAGAGCGAAGAAAAGGAAGACAAGCAAAAGGCGTATCATGTTTCGGAACGTCACTACGGCTCGTTTCAGCGCTCCTTCCGGCTTCCCGACGGGGTCGAGGTTGACAAAGTCAGCGCGGCTTTCTCGAAGGGCGTTCTCAAAGTGACGCTTCCCAAGAGCCTCACTGCGAAACAGAACGATCGCAAGATCGAGATCAAGGCCGGCTGATCTCGCACAGGTGGGTGCGCCATCATGGGCGGCGTAGTCGTCGTCTTCGCCGCCCTGTCCGCGTTTGCGGGACCCGGCACCGGGAGAGCTTAGGAGAAGGACGATGGTCGTCCAGATGTCGCGCACTGCAGAAGCGTTGCTCTCAGGAGCGGGTGCTGCGGGACAGAGTGGACAGTAGGAGGTAGGAAAATGGGATTGAAAGTTCTCGCAAAGGCCGAATGGGCGACTTACTTCTCGCATCTCCACGAAGCCGTGCAAAGCAAGGAGATCAAAATCGAAGTCGTGGGTGCGACGGTTGGCGATCAGATCCTTGTAAGATCCGCCCCTCTGCTGGGGGCGACCTACGAACCCAAGGAGGACATGCTAGAGCTTTCGGTCAAGGGCATCACGCATGTGGTTGAAAGGCCGCAGAAAATCACGGTTCAGGATGAGGAAGGAGAGGTCGTCGCGATCGAAGTGATCGATTTCGCCGACCGGCACCAGATCTTGACGTTCGCCTAGCGCAGATGGGGGCTCGGCGAGATGATGAACGTCAACGCACGCGGGCCGAACCTTATCCGGCATGCCACCAAGGACCCGAGCGAAGCTGTCGACGATCTCACAGAGGTCAGCCTGTGTTCGCACAACGAAGCCTGCGAGGCGCTCGCCTCCAGCCCGTCAGGGATTGCCGCCGACGAAGCACGACTGCGGCGCGAACGGTATGGCCCGAATGTCATCAGCCGCGAGCAACGTGCCCCGCTGCTCCAAGAAATCTGGATTCGCGCCAAAAGCCCACTGAACGCCCTCCTGCTTATGCTTGCCATCATTTCGTACGCGCTCGGCGATCTGCGGGCCGCCGTCGTCATATCGGCCATTGTCATCCTCTCGGTGGGGATGGCCTTCGTTCAGGAGCATCGTTCCAGCCAGGCCGCCGCCAAACTTCGCGCGATGGTAAGGACGACTGTCAGCGTCCTTCGTCCGGGCACCAGCCAGCCCGAGGTAACAGAAGAACCCGTCGAAGAACTCGTGCCTGGGGACGTCGTGCGGTTATCTGCAGGCGATCTCATTCCCGCTGATTTGCGCCTCATCGACGCCACTGACCTTTATGTGAACCAGTCGACCCTGACTGGGGAGGCAATGCCCGTCGAGAAGGAGTCAGTTCCTGCCTCGGATCCCGTCGACTCGGCATTCGATCGTCCAAACCTCTGCTTCATGGGATCGAACGTCGTCAGTGGGTACGGAAGCGGTCTGGTGGTCAGGACTGGTCCGCAAACCTTCTTCGGCGCGCTGGCCGAGGAGGTGGTGGCCCGGCAGGAGGAGACGGCCTTCGATCTCGGCGTCAAGCGCTTCACCTGGCTGATGATCGGTGTGACCGTTGTTCTCGGCCCCCTTGTCTTTGTCATCAACGGAATCACAAAGGGAGATTGGCTTCAGGCCTTGTTGTTTGCCGTGGCGGTAGCAGTCGGGCTGACTCCCGAAATGCTTCCGATGGCGGTAACCGTCAACCTTGCGAAGGGCGCGCTCGAAATGGCCCGGTCGAAGGTGATCGTGAAGCGCCTGAACGCGATCCAGAACCTCGGCGCGATGGACATCCTGTGTACTGACAAGACCGGCACGCTGACGCAGGACAGGATCATTCTCAAGCAGCATGTTGATATCCATGGCGGCGACTCGCCGCGAGTGCTGCACTACGCCTATCTCAACAGCTACTTCCAGTCGGGACTGAAGAACCTACTCGACGTCGCGGTCCTCCAGCACGGGGACGTCCATGAAGATTTAGGGATCGACCAGCGCTTTCGAAAGATAGGGGAAATACCCTTCGACTTTGCCCGCCGGCGGTTGTCCGTCGTCGTTTCTGACGATCAGGGCAAGCACATTCTTGTCTGCAAGGGCGCGGTCGAGGAGATATTCGCGGTATCCACCCGCTACGAGGATGGCGGGGGGTCCGGAACGTTGGATGCGAGCCATCTGGCAACGGCCAAGGAAGAGACCGTCGCACTCAACGATAGCGGCTTCCGCGTCGTCGCGGTTGCGTACAAGGAGATCGCCGAAACGAAGTCGAGCTACAGCGTGGAAGACGAAAGCGGTCTCACTCTGCTCGGCTACATCTCGTTTCTGGATCCTCCCAAGGAGAGTGCCGCCAACGCCATCGCCGCGCTGGAGGCGAAAGGGGTGCGCGTGAAGATACTCACCGGAGACAACGAAGTGATCACGCGCAAGATCTGCGGTGATGTCAGGATACCGGCTGGCGACATTCTCCTTGGGTCGCAGCTCGAGGGAATGACGGATATCGAGCTCGCAGAAAAAGCTTTGGCTGCAACCGTGCTTGCGAAACTGACGCCAATGCAAAAAGAGCGCGTCGTCCGGATCCTTCGCTCGAGCGGCCATGTGGTCGGTTTTCTCGGCGACGGAATCAATGACAGCCCGGCGCTCAAGGCCGCCGACGTCGGCGTATCAGTCGACAGCGCCGTCGATATCGCGAAGGAAAGCGCAGACATCATCCTGCTGGAAAAGAACCTCCTCGTCCTGCGCGACGGCGTCGTCGAAGGGCGTAAGGTGTTTGCGAACATCACGAAATACATAAGGATGGGCGCGAGTTCGAGCTTCGGCAACATGTTCAGTGTCATCGGGGCCAGTCTGTTCCTGCCGTTCCTGCCGATGACGGCGATACAGGTTCTGACCAACAACCTGCTCTACGACGTCTCGCAGATAGCCATCCCGTCCGACACTGTCGACGAGGAATTTATCGCCACGCCGCGCCGATGGGATATTGCTGGCATCTTCAGATTCATGCTGCTTTTGGGGCCGGTTAGTTCGATCTTCGACTATGCGACGTTCGCCATGATGCTATTCGTTTTCAAAGCATGGAGCGATCCGGCACTGTTTCAGACGGGATGGTTTGTGGAATCATTGCTCACCCAGACCTTGATCATCCACATCATACGCACCGCTCGCGTTCCCTTCATTGAAAGCAACGCCAGTGCGGCACTCGTCGCCACGAGCATCGTTATCGGGATCATTGGCATCCTTCTGCCCTCCACCGAACTCGGAACCGCCCTGGGATTTGTCGCCCTGCCCTGGCCATACTGGCCGCTCTTGGCGACAATCCTGTTGTCGTACGCAACCATGACGCACCTTGTGAAACGCTGGTTTGTGCGTCGATGGGGAATGTAAGAAGCGGCAGCAAAATGCTGTAAGGACGTCAGGTCATCTCAACTGCATCTCAAGCATGGCCTGTGTGCAGACTTTGAGCGCAACATCGAGCCTTGCTGGCAGTTTGTCGCCCAACCGATTTTCAAGCAGCTTCAGAATCTTGACCAATACTTGCTCATCCGCAGAGACGGTCGACGGCATCAAGCCGAGCAGGCGGGTTGAAAGCGCTCCGGGCTCGAGTTGCGTTGCCATCTTCATCGGGTTCCAGCCCTCATAGTAGATCCCACGAACGATGACGGGGAGAGAGTTGCCGATCTTCGCGTTGTCGTCGACCGAGAGACTGTCGCGGACGGCATGCAACGTGGCGCGCAACACGTCGTAGGCGGCACGTTGCTCGCATCCAAGGAGATCTGCAAGTTCGCGCACCCAGACGCCCGCCTCCTGGGCGGCTTCCGGAAAGGTTCGAAACGGGCTGTAAGCCATGATGACCTCCTGGGTCGAGCATCTTCCCGGATAACGGTGGGGGTGGGAAGGCCCTTGATCTGTCGAGATTTTGCGGCCGACCGAAGCCGCTGTCATTGACGCGGGTCAAATCTCTAGCAAGCCGCTTATAATTGCGATGGGTCAATGAAACGCCCCCGCAGATCTGCTCGGATGTCCTGCCCCCCTGGAGGATGTCAGGATGAGAGTCGAAAAGACACTTGAGGACGCTCCTTTGATCGAAGGGCGGGAAGCCCGTCCCAGATCCCGGAAGGAAAGCGCAATGCCGCGCAAGCTAGCCGGCTTCATCCTTGCAATGGGGCGGAGCCATCAGGCTGCTTTGGTCCTGCTTTCGGTCATGCTATTCGTTGTCGGCATCGTGCCGCTGGAGATCCAGCGAAGGATCATCAACGGCGCGACACAGGGCGCGAGCTTCAACGCCATCCTCATGCTTGTTTTCGCCTACTTCGCACTTGCCCTGACCGAGGGGAGTATCAAGCTCGCCTTGAACATCTACCGCGGTTGGATCGGCGAAGTCGCTATCCGATGGCTCCGCATGGCGGTTCTCGACGCGAGGGAACGCCACCTAGAGGAACTAACGACGTTGGCCGAGGGCGTCGAAATGTCGATCGTGCTCGCCGAGGCCGAACCTGTTGGCGGCTTCGTCGGCACGAGCATTTCGGAGCCAATCCTCCAGGTAGGTGTTCTGATCGCCGTCGGCGGCTACATGATCTATCTGCAGCCGCTGCTGGCGCTGGCAGTCGCGGTGGTGTTCATACCCCAGGCCGTCCTGGTTCCCATTCTGCAGGGTCTTATCAATCAGCGCGTGAAGACCAAGATCACGGTCATGCGACACCTCAGCGAACAGATGGTCGATCACGACGCATCGCCCAAGGCTTCGCAACATCAGGCGGCCCGTGTCCAGAGGCTGTTTGCGACGAACGTCAGCATCTACAGGCTGAAATACTCGCTGAACTTCCTGATGAATCTTATGATTCAGCTTGGCTATGTGGGGATATTCGCACTTGGCGGCTACTACGTGGTGACGGGCAAGACGGAGATCGGAACCGTCGTGGCGTTCGTTGCAGGCCTCAACAAGGTCTCCGATCCGTGGGGTGCATTGGTGGACTGGTATCGCGACCTCAAGGTTACCCAGGTCAAGTACGAACTCATCCGCGACGCCAGCACGATCAGCCCCTCCGAACGACAAGATCTCGGTAGAAGAGGCGAAGCGCCAATGACAATATGAGGTGGCTGCGTGCGACAGACGGGCCACCTCATGCGCGCGGATTATTCGGTAACGGTCAGTCTTGCCTCCATTCCTGCCTCGAAGTGCCCCTTGATGTTGCAAAGGAGGAGATAGGAGCCAGGTGCCAGCTTTGCTTTCAACTCGCCGTCGGCGCCGGGTTTCAGATCGGATACCTCGCCGATGCTCTTCAACTGCTTTTCATCGACGCGGTGTTTGGACTTGATCACGGGGATCTTCTGATCGGGAGACTTGAGCTTGACCAGCACCATCTCGTGCTCTTCGGTCATGGCGTCGTTGTGCACAGCAAAAATGGTCTCGCCGGCTTTGACCGTGGTCTGGTCGAGCGTCAGCGTCATCGGGCCTCCGCCCTCGCCGCCCGCAACGACTTTGACTGTCGTCGCTGCCCACGACGTTCCAGCCATCGACACGGCAGCAAACGCAGCGAGAGCATAACGAGTGAATGTCTTCATTGGATCAGCCTTTCCTCTACAGCCCGCGGTTCGTTTAGGGATCGTTTCTGACAGCCGCCTGAACTTTTGCCGATCTCGCCGCAACTCTGATTTTTCGAGCTTGCTCGTTCTGCTTACCGATGCTTCCTGCGCTCTGGATGAACTGCCCACCGGGAAAACCGATCCGAAAGTTGAAACTTTGACCTCTGTCAATGCACTCAAACCTCGGAGGCCACATGATCAATGCCATGGATGCGCGGCATTAGCACTCGCCTGATCGCCACATCGCAATGCTCCTCCAGGAGATGACATATGCTTGTCCGAGCCATCATGACGCCCTCGCCGGTTACCATCGGCGCATCCTCCTCTATCCTGGACGCCGCGAAGCTTATGCTCGACAACCGGGTGAGCGGTCTTCCTGTCGTCGATGCCAACGGCGTTCTGGTTGGCATGATCACCGAGGGTGATTTCCTGAGACGTCACGAACTCGGAACTGACCGCAAGCGCTCCTGGTTGCGCGAATGGCTGACGAGCCCCGGCAAGATCGCCGACGAATATGTTCGCGCGCATGGCCGTCGTGTCGAGGAGCTAATGACACCGCAGGTCACGGTCATTTCTCCGAAAGATTCGATCTCCGATGCAGTGCGGCTGATGGAGCGAAACGATATCAAGCGGCTCCCGGTCGTGTCCGATGGCAGACTTGTGGGCATCATTTCGCGGTCAGATCTGCTGCGCGCTGTTTCACAGCTACAGCAGCCCACTGCCCCCTCTGTCGAGGATGCGGCGATCCAAGCAGCGATCGAGGCCGAGCTGACCAAGCAGGTTTGGAGCCGCAACGGCTTCATCCGCTGCCACGTCGCAAACGGTGTCGCCGAATTGGATGGCACAATCTTTGACGAGCGGGAGCGCCGCGCCGCGAAGGTGGCTGCGGAGAATGTTCCCGGCGTGAGATCGATCACGGATCACCTCACATGGATCGACCCCTACTAGGTGTCGCGCTTCCACCACCGATTGCCGAAGGCGACCGCGCCTGAGACGGCTTCCGTTCAACTGTCCATTGTTGGCCGATGTAGCCCATGCAGCGCATCCCTTGCGGTAGAGGATGATTGCCGGCGCATCGCGTGTCGACCGGTAACATTAGGGGCAAAGCTGCAATGCGTGAGCTGTCGCTATCGGAAATTGCAGTTCAATCAGGAAAGAATGAGCATCAACTTAACTTGCGCTGCGTCGATGAGATCGCGCACCGAACCGGGAGCAAAACGGCCGGTTCAGGACTGCGGCATTCACCATCCGCACTTTGACCTCGGTCAAAAAACCGATTGCGCCGTGAGCGGACGCGCTCAGGCGAGCGATCTCGCCGCCATATCCTCGAACGTCGTTTTGGCTTCCTCGCTCACGCGCTTGGCTGCTTGAGAAGCCAACCGCGAGCCGATCATGGCCATTCTGGCTGCTTCATTTGCGTATTCGGCGCTGGCGTTCTGGACGAAGTTGCTGACAACGTCGAACGCGTCTTTGTATTCCAGGCTTTTGGTAAGATCATCCATCAGCTTCATATCCTGTTCGCAACGGTGCGTCAGGAACTCCAAACTCTCGATCTGATAGCGCATGACAGCCCTGAAAGCCTGAGTCTGAAAACGAACTCCTGCGCCAAAAACCTGCTCGGCGCTCGCAACCGCCGGCAGATGAAACAGCCCGAAAGGCGTGTATTCGGTCCATGTTGTCATCATTCAATCTCCACTTCTTTCCATGGTCGTGCTGATAGGAAGGATCGCGTCCAGGCATTCATCGAGACGCGAGTATTTCGCACACCGAGCCGGGCAGCCCTGCTGAGGCTAGCGATAGACGAGAACCGGGATCCGCGAATGGCTCAGCACCTTGGCCGTGACGCTGCCTATCAGTAAGCTCGCGACGCTCCCACGGCCGTGCGATCCCATTGCGATCAGGTCGCATCCATTCTCTATAGCAGCGTCAACTATCGCGGTGTGTACCTGATCGCTCCGAACTTTCACGGTGCGGCTGACGACACCTTGAAGACGCGCTCGCGCTTCAACGTCACTCAGGAACTTTGCGGCCTGTGCGTTTGCGAACCGATCATAATCATCCTTGGCAATCGTGAGCTTTTCACTATCCGTCGTAAAAATATGGAACGGTTCGATTACGTAGACGAACACGACCGACGCTTTGGCGTCTCGAGCGAAGGCGACAGCGTTCTCGGCGGCTGCTTCGGCAAGCTTCGACCCATCTGTTGGAATGAGAATGTTTGTAAACATTGGAAACCTCCCAGATCGGTGACCAGCTTACAAAGTCCCCGAGCAGCGGTCTTTGATTCTCATCAAATCTTTGTCGGATTCGGTTGTGGTGAAATGCAAAGGTCGAACTGCGCCTGTCTGTGGCGGCACATGGTAGAAGCCGGATCGACTGGCTAGCCGTCCCCAATGCCCAGTGGCGCAGCAGCCTTGTTGATCTCCAGTACATTGAGAAGCTGATCCACAAGTCTGTCCGTGGATAGAGCCGCGTCGAGCTTCAGCCATCCGGTCTCAGCCGTTTCTCTCGCCAGCTGATCGGCGAGAACGTCCAGCGTGGCGTCGGAGGGACCACCGCTGCGCGTTGCCACACGCTGCCAAAGCACAACCGGCTCTGCCTGCAGCCAAAATCCTGAAAATTGGTGCCCGCCCTCTCGGCCCGCAGCTTCCATCATCCGGCGGTTGGCGGCATTGTCGAAGACAGCATCGGTCACCGCCGTTCCCCCCTCGCCTAGAATGATGCGGGCCCGGAACGTCATTTCGCGATAAACCTTGGCCGAAATGTCCTCCTTATAAGCTGCTGGAGGAAGCCGCGTCTCGGCCGGCACCCCAAATAGTGCCTTGCGGATTCGATCGCTTTCGATGATGCGTGCACCCGCAGGCGCGCCCAAATGAGGTGCCAAAGCCTCCGCGAGCGTGGTCTTGCCAGAACCGCTGAGCCCTCCAATGGCGACGAGTTCGGCTGGAGGTTGCTTCAGAAGCGAGCAGGCCAGGTTGAAATAGGACCTTGCTTCATTGGCCAAAGCGGAAGTACCGCTTTCTGCACCCTCCGCCTGTAATGCGACGACGTGAGCTCGCACGGCAGCCCGAACTGCGAGGAAAAATGGGAGAGCACCAAAGCCGTCGTCTTCGTTGGTATCGTCGAGATAGCGGTTCATAATCAAATTGGCGAATTGAAAGTAACCTCGGTGCCAAAGGTCCATTAGCAAGAACGCCAGATCATAAAGGACATCGCTCGTCGCGATACTTTCATTGAATTCGATGCAGTCGAATATGCAGGGCAGGCCCGCATTGAGAAAAATGTTTCGAAGATGAAGGTCTCCATGGCATCTGCGGACCTTCCCCGCCTCCTGGCGCTTGTCTAGCACGCCCGAAAGCGCTGAGAGTCGGGACTCAAAGCCTTGCACCAGTTTGGCGACGTCGTGCCTTGAGAACACACTGCTCATCGCAAACCCGGCCTCGTTGATCCGCAGAACCGCTTCCATGTTCGAAGTTCCGCTTTCGTCGCGGACGATTGGCGCGGAACGATGAAATCGAGCGATTTCTCTGGCAAGCGCCGTCATCATCGGAGCGGTTAGTCGCCGTTCCGTGGCCAGTCGATCGAGCAGCGACGCCTGATCAAAGCGACGCATTTCGACAAGCGCGTCAACGAGTTCCCCCTGCCCGTCGAGGGTTAGCTGACCATCGGCGTGCCGGTTTATGGTCCGCACGCCCAGATAGAGATCTGGAGCCGTCGCTCTGTTCAATTCGACCTCCTTGCGGCACGTTGCGAGCCGCACAGCAGGGGTCGAGAAATTCGCATAGGGTAGTTCGACCGCCCTTTTCATCTTGTAAGCGCGATCACCGGCGAGAAAGATGCGCGATATGTGGGTTTCCACCGTTTCGACCTTTCCAGTCCCCGACGACAGGGCTTTCATAAGAAAGGAAACGGTGGAGGACTGGTCCTCAGTGATCATCAGTTGATCCTCCCGCAAATGAAGCCAGACGATCATTTTTAGTGCCGCACTGCATTGACACGGATCAATGTCGGTGATGGGCAGCAAAGCCTGATGAGACGTTTTAGATTGGAGTTGGCGGATAATCTGTTGTGGCAGAAAAATCGCTTCGAGAGATTGATCCAATGCATCTTCAGGCTCGGCAGTGCGATCCGGCTCCAGCAGCGGCTCCCCCGTGCCTCAAACGAGAGATCTTCGCACAGGCCGGTCGATCGCCCGACTACGTTCGACCCGAGTCCAATTCTTCCGCGGCCTCGAACATCATCTCGTGCATCGTTCTGGCGAGATCATCCTTTGATATCTTGATTCCGGCTAGGTCGAAGTCACGAAGTAGCTTTGCGACAAGGTCGTCGTCGGTTGGCGTGCCTATCGCGATATCGTTCAACTCCTGAAGATATGCCCGAGAGTCGTTTCGTCGTAGCAGGTTGGTCGCCCAACCCGCGAGGAGACAATCTCGTCGCGCCCTGGTCGCCAAGAGTCGTTCGAAATCCAGAATATATCTCGATTCGAGCTCAAGCTTTCTTTCCTCAGTGAAGGCCATTTTGCGCCTCTCTGCAAATCCGTCGTGACCTGACACTACCATCGCCGTGACTGCGTCTGTTTGATCACGATCAAACTCCGCACATGTGGCGGAAGGCGTTTCACTCGCATTGGGCCGCGCAATCCAGTTCGGATGAAACCGCCGAAATACCGACGAAGGGCTATAGTGAGGGCTGGCAACGGAGCACTCGGAAACAGGGAGATTGATGCAGATCAAGGCGGACCTCGGCTTTTCGGATTCAAGTTGAATGAACCCCGATGGAGGGTATTGCAATGCTTGCGAAAGACATCATGGCCAGTCCGGTCATCACGATCGGAGAAGATCAAAACGTTCGGCGCGCAATAGAGATCATCAACGCGACCAAATTCGGCGCGGTTCCGGTCGTTGATGCAGAAGGCGTGCTGACCGGCATCGTTACCGAGGGTGACTTGCTCCGGCGCATCTCCTCTTCAAACGGCAGACGTCCCGTGCCCCACACCCGCGACCGGAAGGAGGCACTAGCGGATTACATCAAGGCTCGAAGCTGGCGGATCAAGGACGTTATGACCACTCCCGTAATCAGCGCCGTTCCGACCGCGACTATTACTCAGCTCGCCGACCTTCTTCTTGCACACCCGATAAAGCATATTCCCGTTGTCGCCGAAGGACGATTGGTCGGCATGGTAAGCCGACGCGACCTCATGCGGGCGATAATCGACACCCCATCGGAGTCCACGGCGTCTGGCGACCAGGCCCTGCATGCAGCGGTGTGCAGCCGGTTGGAGTCGGAGCTCGGAATCCCCCCCAAGGATGTTGAAACCTCTGTCAGCAACGGCCTCGTCGTTCTCCGTGGGGAGGTTGAGAGTTCGATTGAGCGAGAGGCTGCCCGCGTGGCTGCCGAAAGCGTTCCCGGCGTTCAGGGCGTGTCCAACAATATCCAGGTCGCCTACCGGATGCTCAGCCGGCTGAAGCCACCGGCCGAATAACCTGCGATGTCCGGACGATATTTTATCGGCGCTCGACTGGAGGTCGTAGGTCAAGAGGCGCGATATCATTGCCATCGGAGCCTGCGCGGGGGTGCAGGCATCAGACGCCACCTTGGTAAGATCGACCTGTTGGGTCAATCGACGCGCTCGCGGACTTCATCTGCCATCAAATGGGATATCTGCGCCCGGCCACAGGCAAATTTCGGTCCCTTGCGACGATAGAGCATCCTCACTTTGATCTTGGTCAAGGACGCCGGCCTCCAAACCCTTAGGCTCTGCCAAAAGCTGACAGGTGGAACATGGCAGATCTCAAAATATCCTTTCATGGTGCTGCGGGTTCGGTCACCGGCTCCTGTTTTCTGCTGGAGACCGGGTCGTCGCGGATATTGATCGACTGCGGCATGTTCCAGGGTTCGAAAACCGAGAAGGAGCTCAACTACCGGCCATTTCCGTTCGACCCTACGCAGATCGACGCTGTCCTTCTCACCCACGCCCACATCGATCACTCCGGCCTTCTGCCCAAACTTGCGAAGGCGGGTTACAGCGGTCCGATCTACGCGACCACTCCGACGATGGAACTCTGCGGTATCATGCTTCAGGACTCCGGCCACATACAGGAATCGGAGGTCAAACAGTTCAACCGTCGCGGTCGAAGACGGGCACGTGAGCCTGTCGAGCCCATCTACACCGCCGAGGACGCGCGTAGCGTAATGCCACAGTTCGTCTGCCTGCCGTATAAGCAGTGGCAGGAGACCGTGGGCGGTATCCGGTTCCGGTTCTGGGATGCGGGACATCTCCTCGGATCGGCCTCGATCGAAGTCGAAGCAGCGCTTGCCGGCGATCCGCAGCGCCTTCTTTTTTCGGGTGACGTCGGGTCTCGATACAAACTGCTGGAAGGTGATCCGCAGGGCCCGACTGGCGTGGACTACGTGATCTGCGAAAGCACCTATGGCGACCGGGAGCGCGACGACTACACGCAGGAAGCTCGGCGTGGTCGTCTGCAGCGGGTCGTTGCCAAGGCCAACAATGGCAACGGCGTTCTCCTGATCCCCTCTTTCGCGGTCGAGCGCACGCAGGAGGTTCTGACAGATCTGATCGCACTGATGGATGCCGGAAGTCTTCCCCGAACGCCCATCATGATCGATTCGCCTCTCGCGTCTCGAGCGACAGAGGTGTTCAAAGCGCAGTCTCGCGAACTCGAAAATAGAAGTGCCTTCCTCCGGGCGTTGAACGCCCCGAACGTGAGGTTCACGGAAACTGCGGAGCAATCCAAGGCGCTCGATCTCGTGCGCGGCTTTCATATCATTATCGCGGCAAGCGGAATGTGCGAGGCCGGTCGGATTCGACACCGTTTACGCAATTGGCTTTGGCGATCCGAGTGCACCGTGCTGTTTGTCGGGTTCCAGGCGACCGGGACGTTGGGACGAATTCTCCAAGACGGCGCGCGTGTCGTGCGCATCCAAGGCGACGAGATCGAGGTTCGCGCCAACATTGCGACGCTCGACGCCTATAGCGGTCATGCGGATGCCAGCGAACTGGACGAATGGGTCACCGCACGCACCCCTATCCGAAAAGGACTGTTTCTTGTGCACGGCGAGGCTACCGCGCGAAGCGTATTGTCAGACCGCCTCTCCAAGACTGTGAGCGCACCGATCCTGTTGCCAGGCCTCGACGAAAGTTATCTCCTGAGCAAGGACGGCGCGCATCTGGCAACACCTTCAAAGCCCCGCCGGCTGGAACCCGAACAACTCGGTCATGCTGACTGGCATAACGACTATCAAAGCTTCGTCCTCGACCTATCTGATCGGTTGGACAAGGCGGCGGATCGCAAAGGCCGTGCCGTCATTCTTCGCAGGCTTAGGCGTGCGCTCGATCCGGAAGATGTCATCGCGAAGGAAAAGGAGAATGAAAATGCTCTCGACTGACCGGGACTGCAAACGCGGTGGTGAACACTTGGCAATCCCTACACAAGGCGAAATCGAAGGCAAGCTGCTCGTATTTGAAGTCGTCGCAGTCGCTTGCCTGCAGGAACTCCTGAAGCACGAGCACGCGCCCGTCGTTTCCAAGGTCCGACAAAATATCCTGCACACTCTCAAAGAAAGATGCAGCTCACTGAAGCTGTGTTCGGACGACGAGAAGGCGACTGCAGACTACGCGTTGGGCGTGCTGGATGCTGCTGTCGCACAGGTGAGATCCAAGTAGGCAGTGCTGCCCAGACGCAAGCGAGGCCAAGATGATCGGTAGAGTTGGGGTTACTTTCAATGCTGGTTCTTCGACGCTCAAGGTCGGCGTTTTCGGCATCGGCGCGGGGTATGCCAAACCAATCGGACGAGGCACCGTGGTGTCAGGCGAAGAGCCGCGATTGAAGTACCTTGCCGGAGACGAATTGCTTCAGGCCGACCTGCCCGTCGGCCGTATCGGTGAAGGATTGATTTCGTCCGTTCTCGATCACCTCCTCCCAACCGGTTGTGACGTCGGCTTTGTGGGCCATCGCGTCCTCCATGGCGGATCGATGTTCGACGGACCTGCTCTCTTGGGTGACGCCGTTCTCGCGCAGATCGAAAGCCTGGTACCGATCGCCCCTCTCCACCAACCTCAGGCGCTCGAGGTCATTCGCGCTGTCCGGACCTTGTATCCCTCTGTCGTGCAGACGGCTTCCTTCGACACAGCGTTTCATTCTTCGCAGTGCAGCCTGACTACGAGGTTTGCGATTCCCTGCGCCCTGCACGATGCCGGAATTCGGCGCTATGGGTTCCACGGCCTTTCATATAAGCACGTCGCCGCCCAACTCAGGAAGCTTGCCCCCGACACGGGTGGCGGTAGGGTGATCTGCGCGCATCTCGGAAGCGGCGCGAGCCTCTGCGGCATGGTCGACGGCGTCAGCATCGACACCAGCATGGGCTTTTCCGCTCTCGACGGGATTCCCATGGCGACGCGGCCAGGAGCGATCGACCCTGGCGTACTTATCCATTTGCTTAGGTCCGAACTCCACGACACCGACCAGTTGGAGAGCTTCCTTTATCACCGATGCGGCCTTCTCGGCGTCTCGGGAATTAGCGGTGACACCGAGTTCCTTCTCAAGGACTTCCGCCCTGCCGCCAAGGTAGCGCTTGATCTGTTCTGCTTCAGAATTGCAGGTGAGATCGGCCGTCTAGCGGTGTCGATAGGCGGCGTTGACGCGATCGTCTTCACCGCCGGCATTGGAGAACATCAGCCGGAAATCCGGAAAGGCATCGAACGTCACCTGGGCTGGATGGGAGTCTCGCTGAGCGAACCCGCTAACAAAGCGAATGCAACCGTCATCAGCGCGCGTGGCAGCAATATATCGGTCTTCGTCATTCCCACGGACGAAGAGCAGGTGATCGCCGACGAGGCGCTCGCCGTCATCAGCCAACACAGAATGTGAGGAGTCCCCACCATGGCTGCCAATGGCACGACGCTTGCCGCGTCAGAACTCCGTCTTATCGACCGCTACTGGCGGGCGGCCAACTACCTCTCTGTCGGGCAGATCTACCTGATGGACAATCCGCTATTGCGGGAGCCACTCAAGCCGGAGCACATCAAACCGCGGCTTCTCGGTCACTGGGGAACGACGCCCGGACTGAACTTTATTTACGCCCACCTCAACCGCATCATCAAGGCGCGTGACATCGACGTGCTCTATGTCTGCGGGCCCGGCCATGGCGGCCCTGGCATGGTGGCCAACACGTATCTGGAGGGCACGTACAGCGAACTCTACCCCGAGGTCACGCAAAGTGCCTCGGGTATGCGCAAGTTGTTCAAGCAATTCTCGTTCCCAGGCGGCATACCAAGCCATGCCGCACCCGAGACGCCGGGATCGATTCATGAAGGAGGTGAACTCGGCTACGCACTCGTCCACGCTTTTGGGGCCGCGTTCGACAATCCTGATCTCGTCGTCGCCTGCGTGATCGGCGACGGGGAAGCAGAAACCGGACCTCTGGCCGCAGCGTGGCACTCGACCAAGTTCCTCAATCCGGCCCGCGACGGCGCGGTCCTGCCCATTCTTCACCTCAACGGCTACAAGATCGCTAATCCGACGATACTTGCACGAACGAGCGACGGCGATCTGAAAAGCCTCTTTTGGGGATTGGGCTACCAGCCGATTTTCGTGGAAGGACATGAGCCAGTCGAAATGCATCGGAAAATGGCACTAGCTTTCGACGAGGCTTTTGAACTCATTACTGGTTTGCAGACAATGGCGCGCGAAGGCGTTGAATTTTCCGGAGTTCCACGCTGGCCATTGATCGTACTGCGGAGCCCAAAAGGATGGACGGGCCCGAAGGAGGTGGACGGCAAGAAGGTTGAAGGGTTCTGGCGAGCCCATCAGGTGCCGGTTGCAAACTGCCGAGGCGACGACGGCCATCGAAAGATACTGGAAGACTGGATGCGCAGCTATCATCCCGAAGAACTCTTCGATGCCGAAGGTCGCCTGAGGCCGGAGCTACAAGCGCTCGCGCCGACGGGCGACAAGAGAATGGGTGCTACGCCCTTTGGGAACGGCGGCCGCCTCCGCCAGAAACTGGTCGTTCCAAAAATCGAAGATTACGCCATCGACATCGAGGAGCGCGGCTCCAAGCAAGTCCAGTCGACAGAGATCTTTGGGATGTATCTGCGCGACGTCCTGAAGCTGAACGCGGGTGCGAGGAACTTCCGGATTTTCGGTCCGGACGAAACGGAGTCCAATCGGCTGGGAAGCGTCTTCGAAGAAACCAACAGGGTGTGGATGCAAATGATCGAGGACTATGACGTCCATCTTGCTCAAGACGGTCGTGTCATGGAGATCCTCAGCGAGCACCTGTGCCAGGGATGGCTTGAAGGCTATCTCCTGACAGGACGCCATGGGCTCTTTTCCTGCTACGAGGCCTTCATCCACATCATCGACTCGATGTTCAACCAGCATGCCAAGTGGTTGAAGGTCTCACGAGAACTAGCCTGGCGGAAGCCGATCTCGTCGCTAAACTACCTTCTGACCTCCCATGTCTGGCGACAGGATCATAACGGCTTCTCACATCAGGACCCCGGCTTCGCCGATCTGGTCGCCAATAAGAAGGCCGACATCGTCCGTATCTACCTACCACCGGATGCCAACACCTTGCTATGGGTCGGCGACCACTGCCTGAAGACTTACAATCGTATCAACGTAATCGTGGCGGGCAAGCAGCCGGAGTCTCAATATCTGACGATCGACGAGGCCATGAAGCATTGCGAGGCCGGCCTCGGCGTGTGGGATTGGGCGAGCTACGAAGACAATACGATCGCGCCAGACGTAGTGATGGCGTGCGCAGGCGATGTCCCCACAATGGAGACGCTCGCCGCGGTCATGCTTTTGCATGAAGCGATCCCGGAACTCAAGATCAGGACAGTCAATGTCGTTGACCTGCTGGCATTGCAAGATCCTGACCAGCATCCGCACGGAGTGGATCATCAGAGGTTTGACGAAATCTTCACGAAGGATAAGCCTGTCATCTTTGCCTATCATGGCTATCCCTACCTGATCCACCGTCTGACCTACCGGCGGACTAACCATAGCAACATCCATGTAAGAGGGTTCATGGAGGAAGGAACGACGACGACGCCGTTCGACATGACGGTCATGAATCAACTTGACCGATATCACCTTGCCCTGGAGGCGATCGCGCGGGTTCCGGGTCTGGCTGCGAAGGTGCCGGACGTGACTGAGCAGCTGAAGGCCAAGCTCGCCGAGCACGCCGCATTCATCAGGGAAAGCGGAGAGGACATGCCCGAAATCACTGGCTGGGGGTGGCGACGGGCGTGAGGAATGATGGTCTCGCCCCCCCTTGGCGAGTCAGGGAGATCAACGCCTAGAGCCGCGCTCCTTCGTAGTTTCCGGAGGGGCAGCGATCTCAGTCAGAGTCGCGTCGGTGCAGGCGTGGCAAAGCCCTTACGAATCGCCTGCCATGCAGTGCGGCCCATCCACTTGGGACTAACGCCGCGTCAGGAGCATTCAGCGTGAAGCCAATTGCATCCTTCGCGGGCTCCGATCCGAGCCGACAAAAACGGCCGTCTTAATGAATGACTTAGCGGTTGCCCGAACTCGTCGGTCGGTCCCTCGGCAAATGCTTCGAGCCGCTTGCAAGAGGCAGCCGCCTAGCGCAAGACGGAGATTTCCCGACGCTCTAATACGAAATCTCTGCGAGCAAGGATCTAGGTCGAATACATCAAAATCCTAATTTGAGACATCACTAAATATATTGTATGCTGCAGTTATCAGGGCTCATGCAAGATAGGCGATCGTTTAATCGTGATCACTGCAGCTCAGATGCGGGCTGCAAGGGCCCTCCTCGGCATCGATCAGCGCCAACTGGCTGAGCGGGCGGGAATTTCGGTTCCCACGGTCCAGCGTATGGAAGCGAGCGTCGACGTCGTTCGCGGCAACGTGGAGTCGCTGATGCGGTTGCTAGCCGCTTTGGAGAGTGCCGGGATCGAACTCATCAACGAGGGGGCTGCCAGTAATGACGGCGGACGAGGGGTCCGGCTGAAAACGAGGCCGCTCGAAAACAGGACAGGAACATCACCCGCCCCCAGTAGTAAGGCGAGGTCGCGTTCATGACATCGCTCGTTATCATCCTGTCATGCATTGCCATGTTTCTAGTGACGGGGGGGCTCGCGGTTTTGATGAGCCGGTCGCACCGGGCGACCCCGGCAATCTACTGTCTGAGCCTCCTTCTCTCGGCTATTGCTTTCGTGACCAGCCTGACGCATCTCGCGACATCTTTCGTTATCACGCCGACCCTCGTCCTTCCCATCGGCCTGCCGTGGCTCGGTGCTCATTTCCGGCTCGACGCGCTCTCGTCCTTCTTTCTCGTCGTGGCCAATCTCGGCTGTCTGCTTTCCAGCCTCTACGGTCTCGGTTACGGCCGGCACGAATACGCGCCGCACCGAGTGCTGCCGTTTTTTCCAGCCTTCATCGCCGGCATGAATCTGGTACTGCTGGCCGACGATGCGTTCACTTTCCTGATCTCGTGGGAATTCATGTCGCTCGCCTCGTGGGCACTGGTGATGGCGCATCACCGCAATGCCGACAATCGCAGGGCGGGTTATCTCTATATCGTCATGGCAAGCTTCGGGACGTTGGCTCTGCTGCTAGCCTTCGGCCTGCTTGCCGGACGCGCCGGCGCCTACGGTTTTGCCACCATGCGCGCGGCTGAACATGCACCGCTCACGGCAGGCCTGGTCCTGATTCTCCTGCTGCTTGGCGCCGGTTCCAAGGCGGGGCTCGTGCCCTTGCATGTCTGGCTGCCCCTGGCCCATCCCGCCGCACCGAGCCACGTCTCGGCGCTGATGAGCGGCGTCATGACGAAAATCGCGACATACGGCTTCATCCGCGTAACCTTCGATCTCCTCGGAGCGCCGATGTGGTGGTCGGGGCTGATCGTCCTGCTGCTGGGCGCAGTGACGGCGGCGCTCGGCATCCTACATGCCTTGATGGAACGTGACCTCAAACGCCTGCTCGCCTACAGCACGATCGAGAATATCGGCGTCATTTTTGTCAGCCTCGGGCTGGCACTGGCGTTCAAGGCAAACGGCATGGGCCTGGCGGCGGCGCTGGCTCTGACTGCGGCCTTGTTCCACGTCTTCAACCATTCGCTCTTCAAGAGCCTCCTGTTCTTCGGCGCGGGTGCCGTCCTGACGGCAACCGGCGAGCGGGACATGGAGAAGCTCGGCGGCCTCATCCATCGCATGCCCGTCACCAGCTTCGCCTTCCTTGTCGGCTGCGTTGCGATTTCCGCCTTGCCGCCGTTCAATGGATTCGCCTCCGAATGGCTGGCCTTCCAGGCGATATTGCAAAGCCCCGATCTGCCGCAATGGGCGCTGAAGATCGCCGTGCCCGCCGTGGGCGGCCTGCTGGCCCTGTCGGCTGCGCTCGCGGCCGCCTGCTTCATCAAGGTCTTCGGCATCACGTTTCTCGGCCGTCCCCGGACCCCTGCGGCGAGCGAGGTCCCGGAAGTGGATCGTTTCTCACTTGGCGCCATGTGTGTGCTCGCGGGTCTATGCCTGCTTGCCGGCATCCTGCCAGGAATCGTCATCGACGGTGCGTCGCCCGTAGTGTCTTCCTTGGTGGGCGATCGGATGCCAGTGCAAATGGACATCCCGTGGCTGTCGATCGTACCGATCGCTGAAAGCCGCAGTTCCTATAACGGCCTGCTGATCTTCCTCTTCATCACCGTCTCGGCCTCTGCGACGATCTTTGTCCTCCATCGCTACGCCTCGCGGGCGCTTCGTCGTTCTGCTGCCTGGGACTGCGGTTTTCCTGAAAGCAGCCCCTCGACACAATATACGGCGGGCAGTTTTGCCCAGCCCGTCAGGCGCGTATTCGGCACACTCGCCATGCGTGCCCGCGAGCGGGTCGACATGCCGGCCCCCGGCGATCTCAGGCCGGCCGCCTTCTCCGTCGAGCAACACGACCTGGTCTGGGAAGGGCTCTATTTGCCGATTGCGGGCGCCGTCGGGTTTGCCGCCGAGAAGCTCAACCGCCTGCAATTCCTCTCGATCCGGCGCTATCTGAGCTTGGTCTTCCTTGCGCTTGTTCTCCTGCTTCTGGTGCTGGCGCTATGGTCATGATCTCCGCTCTTCTCGTTCAGGCTTGCCAAATGGCACTTGTCGTGCTGCTCGCGCCGCTGCTGACGGGTCTCATCCGCAAGGTCAAGGCGAGGCTGCTGCGCCAGCAGGGCCCTTCCCTGATCCAGCCTTATCGCGATCTCCTTCGGCTGTTTCGCAAGGAGGCCGTAGTTGCGGAGAACGCCTCCTGGCTGTTCAGGGTGGCACCTTACCTGATCTTCGCCTCGACCTGGGTGGCGGCCGCCGTTATCCCGACATTCGCGACTGGCCTGATCTTCAGTTGGACGGCCGACCTGATCGCGATCATCGCCCTTCTGGGCAGCGCGCGGTTCTTCCTGGCGCTGGCCGGCATGGATGTCGGCACCAGCTTCGGGGGCATCGGTTCAAGCCGCGAGGCGATGATCGCGACGCTTGCCGAACCTTCGATGCTGCTCATCATCTTCGCCCTGGCCCTGGTTGCCGGCTCGACGCAGCTTTCGACGATCGCCGCATTCATGAGCTCACCTGCGGTGGGTTTGCGGGTTTCCCTTGCGATTGCACTCGTCGCCCTTGTCATGGTGGCGATTGCCGAGAACGCCCGGATTCCGGTCGACAATCCGGCGACCCATCTGGAACTTACCATGGTGCATGAGGCCATGGTGCTAGAATATTCCGGGCGTCATCTCGCGATGACCGAATTGGCAGCGTCCCTCAAGCTGCTCCTCTACATTTCGCTGATCGCGTCCATATTCGTGCCGTGGAAACTTGCGGCCGCCGAAGCGGGACCGGCCGCCTATCTGGCGGGATTCATCGCCTATCTCGCCAAGCTCGCGATCGCAGGCACGCTTCTTGCCCTGTTCGAAACCTCGGTTGCCAAGATGCGGGTTTTCCGCGTGCCGGAATTCCTGGGCGCAGCCCTCATGCTTGCCCTGCTTGCCACCCTCCTGCGGTTCGTTTCGAGGAGCCTGTGATGAATGGTCCGGCCTTCGACATCGCTCACATGCTGGCCGGCGGGCTGGTGCTGGTGAGCATGATGATGCTCTACCAGGATCGTCTCTACGCGCTGCTCAACATGTTCGCGCTGCACTCGCTGGTGCTGACGCTGTCGGTCGCCTGGCAGGCTTTCGTACAAGATGCGCCGCATCTCTACGTGACCGCGGCCATCGCCCTCATCTTCAAGGCCATCGTCATTCCGGTGGTGCTCCATCACATGATCCGCCAACTCGGCATCCATCGCGAGATCGAGACAGTCGTCGGGATCGGTCCCACCATGCTGGCCGGCATCGGGCTCGTTGCGCTTTCGATCGTGGTCATGCTGCGCGTCACGCCGCAGGCCGATCCGCTTGCCCGCGAAGATCTCGCCTTCGCCCTCTCTGTTCTGTTGCTCGGATTGCTGATCATGGTCACGCGCCGTAATGCTGTCAGCCAGGTCGTCGGCTTCATGTCACTCGAGAATGGGCTGGTGCTTGCCGCGACCGGCGCCAAGGGCATGCCGCTCGTCGTCGAGATCAGCGTGGCCTTCTCGATCCTAATCGCCTTCATCGTCATCGGCGTCTTCCTGTTTCGCATCCGGGAACGGTTCGATACCGTCGATGTCAAGGCGCTCGACGATTTTAGGGGGAGGAGCCGGAAGTGAGCGCGCCATCCCCTTTGCTCGCCTTCGATGCAGTGGCGGCGGTCCTGCTGATCCCGGTCGTGGCGGCGGCACTGCTGGCTCTTTTGCCCGGCTACAGGATCACGGCGCGGCTCAATGTGCTTGCAACCCTGCTGACGCTGCTCGCTGCCCTTTGCCTGTTCGTCACCGAACGGCCCGATCCGGGGCAATATCTGCTCGTCGACGATCTCAACATCGTCTTCATCGTCCTCAATGCCTTCGTCGGGTTCACCACCAGCATATTCAGCGCGAGCTATATAGCGCACGAACTGGATACGGGGCGGCTGACGCCGGCGAACCTGCGTTTCTATCATGCCATGTATCAGATCATGATGTTCGGCATGAACCTCGCCTTCGTCTCGAACAACATCGGGCTGATGTGGGTGGCGGTCGAGCTTGCAACGCTGACGACGGTGCTAATGGTCGGCATCTATCGCACACACGAGGCGCTGGAAGCTGCCTGGAAATATTTCATCCTCGGAAGCGTCGGCATCGCGTTTGCGCTCTTCGGCACCATTCTTGTCTATCTCGCCGCACAGCCCGTCGTCGGCGAAGGTTACGACGCCATGGTCTGGACCATCCTGGTCGAGCATGCCGCCGTCTTTGATCCGGCGCTTCTCAACGTCGCCTTCGTTTTTCTGTTGCTCGGCTATGGCACCAAGGTCGGCCTTGCACCGTTGCATGCCTGGCTGCCGGATGCGCATGCCGAGGGGCCGACGCCGATCTCGGCAGTGCTTTCCGGCCTCCTGCTGAACGTCGCGCTCTATGCCGTCCTCCGCTTCAAGATTCTGCTTTCCGCCAGTCCCGAAGCGATCGCCGCCGGGCCGCTGATGATGACGATGGGGCTCACGTCGCTGATCTTTGCGGCCTTCATGCTCTACCGCCGCCGCGACATCAAACGCCTGTTTGCCTATTCCTCGATCGAGCACATGGGCATCATCGTCTTCGCCTTTGGACTTGGTGGGCCGCTCGCCAATTTTGCCGGGCTGTTGCACATGGTCATGCACTCGCTCACCAAATCTGCGATCTTTTTCGCCGTCGGCCATGTTGCTCAGATCAAGGGAACCCAAAGACTTTCCGCCATCCGGGGCCTGACCGAGACGCATCCGGGTTTGGGCTGGGGATTGCTCGCCGGGGTCGTCGCCATTACCGGCCTGCCGCCAATGGGCATCTTCATGAGCGAGTTCCTGATCGTCAGCTCCACCTTCGCCACGCATCCGCTGCTCGCAATCCCGCTCGTTTTCGGGCTGCTGGTGGCATTCGGGGCCCTGCTTCTGCGGCTGACGGGGGTGGCCTTCGGCCAGCCGCGAGGCAGTTTCGCTCCGGGCGAGGCATCCTACGTCCCGATGTATGCGCATCTAGCGCTGGTTCTCGGCGCCGGGATCTACCTGCCGCCACCACTGGTCGCCTGGTTCCAGCATATCGCCAACCTTCTGCGATGATTGGGGAGAATGGGTATGCCGACGCTGAGCAATGTCATGAAGGCAAGCCATACCGCCCCGGCACACCAACCCTGGCCGCGCGTTGTTGTTGACGTGCCTGCCTGGATTTCCGTGGCCGAGGCGCTTCGGTGCGAGCATCTGATCCTGCTTGGCCTCTGGGGCGAGCGGGACGCCGTCCATATGGCCTTACTCGATGCGTCCGATGCCTCGGTCGGCGTCGTGAGCCTCAATGGGCTGCAGGGCACTTATCCCTCCATTGCAGGATATCATCCCCCGGCGCTTCGATTGGAGCGGACGATCCGCGATCTCACCGGCCTCGAACCGCAGGACCTGCCGGATACCCGGCCATGGCTCGACCACGGGCGCTGGGATATTCGCTTCCCGCTTGGGCAGGCGGTGTCTCGAGGTTCGGAGGCCGTGCCCTACGCGTTTCTGCAGGCGAAGGGAGAAAGCCTGCATCAGATTCCGGTTGGCCCCGTTCACGCCGGCATCATCGAACCGGGACATTTCCGGTTCACGGCCAATGGGGAGACTGTCGTGCGCCTCGAAGAGCGACTGGGCTATGTGCACAAGGGAATCGAGACGCTGATCGCGGGTGCTGAACTCGGCAAGGCGGCTCAGCTTGCCGGCCGGACATCCGGAGACAGCACGGTTGCCTATGCCTACGCGTTCTCACGAGCCGTGGAAGCGGCGCTTGGGATGGAAATCCCCTCGCGTGCGGTCTGGCTGCGGGGGCTCATGGCCGAACTCGAACGGCTCGCCAACCATCTCGGCGATATCGGCGCCATCTGCAACGACGCGGCCTTCTCGCTGATGTTGGCCCATTGTGGTGTGTTGCGTGAGTGGGTGCTGCGGGCCGCAGACGTTGCCTTCGGACACCGACTCATGCGTGATCGCATCATCTGCGGCGGCGTTGCCGTCGATCTCGAAGGCAACGGCATTTCTGCCCTGCGCGCCTTGGTGGCGGAAATCCGTCGCAGGTTTCCCGCTTTGGTGGAGCTCTACGATAATACCGCGTCGCTGCAGGACCGGACGGTCGGGACTGGGCGCGTCGTTGCGGAGCTTGCCCGTCAATATGGCGCAGGCGGTTATGTCGGGCGCGCGTCCGGCCGCGATTTCGACGCGCGGCGCATCTTGCCCTATTCGCCCTATGACGAGCTTGCTTTCGACGTGCCGGTCTTCAGCGAAGGTGACGTGAATGCGCGCATCTGGATTCGCATTCGCGAGGTGGAGAACAGTCTGTCCCTGGTCGAGCAGATATTGGACCGGATCCCGGCAGGGCCAGTGCGGATCGAGGTCCCGGAAAACGCCGAGGCGCGGGAGGGCATGGCGGTCGTTGAAGGTTTTCGGGGCGACGTGCTGATCTGGCTACGGCTTTCCGGAAACAGGATAGAACGCTGCCATCTGCGCGATCCCTCGTGGTTCCAGTGGCCACTGCTGGAGGCCGCCATCGAGGGGAATATCGTCGCCGATTTCCCCCTCTGCAACAAATCGTTCAACTGCTCCTATTCCGGCCATGATCTTTGAAGGCAGGTCACCATGCGCAAGCTCCTTTTTGGAAGTCTGATCCGACCGCCGCTCACCGAACCGCCTCCAGGTGTCTCCGACGCCGCGATGGAGGAGCTCGCGACCTCGATCGACAAGGCTGCCCGCAGGCGGCTCGGTCACAGCCTGTCGATCCGCGCCGTCGATGCCGGATCCTGCAACGGCTGCGAACTCGAAATGCACGCACTCAGCAATGCCTTCTATGATGTCGAGCGTTTCGGTATCCGTTTCGTTGCATCCCCCCGGCATGCCGACGTCCTGATGGTGACGGGACCGGTGACCAGGAACATGGGCGAGGCACTGCTGCGGACCTATAATGCCACGCCCGGTCCCAAATGGGTGGTCGCGCTAGGCGGCTGCGCCCGCGACGGCGGCTGCTTTGCCGGCAGCTATGCAGTCCTCGGCGGAGTTTCGACGGTTGTGCCGGTGGACCTCCACATTCCAGGCTGCCCGCCTTCTCCGACGGCCATCCTCAAAGGCCTGCTCGCGCTGCTTGAGCAGGCGAACAAGGGAGGCCGCGTTTCGTGACGGCGATCTTTCAATGCTTCGACTTCTCAGTGCCGGACTGATCGCGATAGGAACTTGGCTCCAAGCAGCCTTGAGGTTCTTTTCGGCCATTCGACACTGGATCCTGCCGCCAATACCACGACGGCGACCGCGCCATGGGAAAAGAACCCACGACCAGACGGATTTGGTAACGCGCGCCGCAATCGAGGCGATCGAGAAAGTATTCGTCCGGGACTTCAAATGGTCCTTCCGCCGTTTGCAGGATACGAGCATCGGCATCGATGCACGAGCCGAAATCCTCGACGGCGGTTGGCCCACGGGCAGATTTCTGCCGCTGCAGATCAGGCTGATGCCGTCCCGAACGGACAACGGCGGCTACCGCCATCACGGAGAGAAGGGCCACTTGGACTACTGGAGGAAGCACGCATTGACCGTCTGCGTGATCCTGGCCGACCCAGAATCCGGGCTAATGCTGTGGCAACTTATCGAGACGGAGCGATGCGCGGAAACCGATGGCAAATGGGCGATCACCGTTCCGGCAGACAACACGCTGAATGCGTCCGCCAGGCTCTGTTTCGAAGAGGCCGTGCCTTCCAATCCAGAGTCCCTGATGCGCTTAGCCTTTGCGCTTGATCGGCAATTGATGGAGGATGTTCGGGACGAGATAACTTTGTTTGTATGGGACGAGTGGAGCGATGCAACTGCGATCTTCAGCAATCTGCGCATCTATTTCGGCGAAGGCCCGGAGGAAGAACCGGATGAGCAGATAGACTATCACCTGCGCGCCCACAGTCTCCATGAGGTCATGATCAAGCTCTTCCCCTGGGCAAGCTATTCATATGCCGAACCGATAGGGGAATATTCCGGGGGGCGTGCAGTGCATATCTTAGAGGTCGATCTCAGGCCCGAAGCCTACGCCTATCTCGATGCCGAAGAGTTTCTGGAGGCAGGTTATCCCGACGAGGAGGAACCCAATGCACCGGAGCCCGAAGGCTAGTCGAATCCGAAGGTTCCCTGCGCTTGGCGTTCTGTTGCAGCGCCACTGTATCGTAAGCGACGTGCCGCTCACACCATGCTGAAATCCTATGATCGATTCCCATGATCGCATCCATGACGGACGCAGCAACTGTGCGCCATTTGCGGTCATTGGCTGTCTGCGCTTTCTAAGGATGCGGTCCGACCCTTGTCCCAAACGTGCCGCTTCCCGCCAAGGAGTGGCCGGTCGGCTCAGGCCGATCACTCGTATCTGTTTGGCGGGAAGGCGGAACAATGACGGATCCTTCCGAACCGCCTTCTTGCCGTGACCGAAATTGAAATATCGCGTTCTGCGGACGCCGTTTCAGTTACTTTGTTGAGAGGGTGTGCACAGTTATCGTATAGCCAAATGGATCGACGAAGGCGAAATAGCGTCCGAACGGACCGTCCTTCGGCGGGAAAGCTATCCGCACGTCGCGCTCGCTAGCGGCCCCCCGAAGATGAGCCGAGGTACTCCTGATCCGAAGCCTGATGCCATATAGATGAAAGGATTCCCCCGTCGGGGCGTCTCATCAACGCGCTGCGATGCAATCGGCAACTTGGCCGTAGTGGGCGCAGCCGCCGCAATTAGTAGCTTTCGCATTGCAGGGCTCCAACATCAGGCTCCCATAAACCGTGCCGGACGGTGACCGGCTACGGCGTCATGAAGGCCTGAACCTCCTCAAGGACAACTTTGCCGTCCTTGTTGGCATCCACTCTGTCGAAGATCCGCTTATGGATAGCCGTCACCTCATCGAAGGAGAGGCCACCATCGCCGTTTGCGTCAGCAATGGCGAACATGATCTTCATCATCTGCCCGCGCATGGCCATCATCGCCATTCCGCTCATAGCGCCCGGCCCCATCATATCGGGTGACATCATACCCGCGCTATGGTTCATCATGCCCTGGCTCATGATGCCTTGGCCCATCATATCTGGCCCCATCCCAGGCATCATGCCCCACTGGCCAGGCTGCCCGCCTTGCCGAGGCATTCCTTGGATCCCGGAAGGTGGCATCGCCTGCGCGAGCGTCGGATTGGGATGATTCGGATCGACCGCGGTCGTTTGTGCGCCAGCGCCGACGGTGCTGGTGACAGCGACAAAAGTGGCAAGCGTGGCCGGACGCAGCAATGCAGTCATCATCATGGCATTCTCCTCTCGTCAGGACTCTTGTGGAACCGTTCGAGCTCAGCGATGGCTCCCGCCCGATTGCCAACAACGGACAGCTTGCATCATAGGCGAAGGACATCGCAGTGAATTTGCGCTGGATCAATTGTTCGGAGAAAGGCTCATGCAAATGTTCAATTCCAAGGCTGAGTGCAAGCGGACGCCGGGCGCGGACTAGGCAACCGATCACCAGCCTTCACCCTCAGTTGCAGATAGACGTTTACTCAACTTTCACGGTACTCCAGAGCTCCTCATTTGTGAATTCGGACGCCAAATGGGCATGGGCGCGGAAGCCGAATGGCGGCTAGATCTCAATCGTGTCCTCTGATGCAGTGCAAGGTTCAGTGACTGGCTCTCCGACCACAGTGAACGATCTGTCATGTGCTGACGTCTGAAATCGATGGGACCACAGCTAGATACCGAGAACTCACGTACGAGCTGCAGCTAGGGAGTTGACACCATAATATTATACATTATCATATATTATATACTGATTATCTCGAAGGAGCCGTTTATGAGAACGATCCGCATCAGCGACACCCTAATCATCGCGGATCAACCGACCGAAACAGATATCATAAACCTCCGCGACCAGGATTTCGACACACTCATAAATCTGCGACCTGACAACGAAGACCCAGACCAACCCGGCAGTCGCGTTGAACGAGCCACCGCAGAGCTTGCCGGCCTCCATTACTCTTTCATCCCGGTGTCCGTGGCGTCTATCACCGAAGCCGACGTTGAGGCTTTCGGCAAGGCGTTGGGGCAAACACATGGCGGTGTCCTTGCGCACTGCAAGACCGGGACGCGCGCAGCGATCCTCTATGTCTTGTCCAAGGCTCTGAAGGAAGAAATGACCGACAGGGAGATAAGGGCATTCGGTCAGTCCATCGGCATGGATCTAAGTCCCGCCAGCAAATGGCTAGCTCGACAACGCGACCGGAAACCGGTGGTGAAGGGGTTCTTCGATCCAAGAACATGGAGCGTTCAGTATGTCGTCTCCGACCCACAGACGCGCCAATGTGTCATCATCGATCCTGTGCTCGACTTCGACGAGAAATCAGGAGCGACATCAACCGAACACGCCCTCGAAATTCTCTCTTATATCGAAGCCAACGGACTGTCGGTTCAGTGGATTCTCGATACCCACCCGCATGCTGACCATTTCTCCGCCGCTCACTACCTTGCAGAACGCACAGGCGCACCGACGGCAATCGGCGAGAAGGTTGTCGATGTTCAAAGACTATGGAAGGACATTTACAACGTTCCGGACTTTCCGGCCGATGGTTCACAATGGAGCAAGCTGTTTGCCGATGGCGAGACATTCAGCGTTGGAAACATTCCCGGCAAGGTAATTTTCTCGCCAGGTCACACGTTGGCGTCCGTGACCTATGTCATCGGCGACGCTGCGTTTGTTCATGACACGATGTTCATGCCAGATAGCGGGACGGCACGAGCCGATTTTCCGGGGGGCGACGCCCATTTGCTGTGGCGCTCCATGCAAACAATCTTGGGATTGCCGGAACAGACACGCGTCTTCACCGGCCACGATTACCAGCCGGACGGTCGTGCGCCCCGGTGGGAAAGTACAGTAGGCGAACAGAAGGCGCTCAACCCACACCTCGCCGGTATGACGGAAGAACGCTTCGCCGAGATCCGCCAGAAGAGAGACCTTACTCTCCCAATGCCGAAGCTGATCTTGCCATCACTACAGGTCAACATTCGCGGCGGCAGGCTGCCTGAGCCTGAAGCTAACGGCACTCGCTACCTGAAGATACCTCTCGATTTTCTGGAAGGAGCCGCGCGGTGATCTCAATCAGCAACCAGAAACCTACCCGTGGCATGACCCTTGAAGCAATGGAGAACAAGGCCACGGAAGTTGCGGCTCTTCTCAAGACACTAGCACATCCCGCCCGTCTGATGCTCGTCTGCAGCCTGGTTGAAGGCGAGTTCTCCGTCAGCGAATTGGAGGAGAAGCTGGATATTCATCAGCCGAACCTCTCCCAGCAACTGAATGTTTTGAGAGATGCGGAGATCGTCGAGACGCGGCGCGAGGGAAAGCAAATCTTCTACCGCCTTACCGCACGAAAAGCCGCCCTGCTCGTCGGCTCGCTCTACACGATCTTCTGTGCCGAGGAGGCGCCGAATGAGTGAGTATCTCCTTTCACTTGTAGGTGGCGCGTTGATCGGTCTGTCGTCCGCAATGCTTCTCCTCCTGAACGGTCGCATCGCAGGTATAAGCGGCATCGTCGGGCGTCTGGCTCAAGGCGTGAACTGGCAAAGCAATGCTGCCTTCCTCGTTGGCCTTGCGCTCGGCCCAGTTGCTTACCTTACTGCCACCGGGAAGTGGCCCGAGATTTTCATCAGGGAGCCGTTGCCAGTGGTAATTGTCGCGGGGCTGCTGGTGGGGTTTGGGACGCGGATGGGATCGGGATGCACCAGCGGCCACGGTGTCGTAGGTCTTGCCCGCCTGTCGCCACGGTCATTGGCGGCAGTCGTCTGCTTTGTCACAGCAGGGATGCTGGCGATTACGATCCTTCGGAGACTCGGCGTATGAAAAATAACGCAATTCACACGATTGTCGCCCTTCTCTGTGGAACCGTATTTGGCATCGGATTGTCGATGTCCGGAATGTTGAATCCCGAACGGGTGCAGAATTTCCTCGATATCACCGGCCATTGGGACCCAAGCCTGGCATTCGTTCTGGGCGGTGCTGTCACTGTGGCGTTCGTGGGTGTGTCGATCGCGCGGCGGATGAGACGCCCGGTCTACGAAAAGGAGTTCTTTCTCCCCACAAGCAGGCAGATTGACGAGCGTTTGATCATCGGATCAACAATCTTCGGAATCGGCTGGGGCCTCGGCGGGTTCTGTCCCGGCCCCGCGATCGCTTCGCTTTCAGTCGGCCTGATGCCTAGCTTCGTATTCGTAAGCTTCATGGTTATCGGAATGGTTTTGCACGATCGTCTGTTTGCAGGGAAACGATCGTGACTGGCCAGACATTGTCGGCGATCCTCTCCGGCGGTCTAGTCGGCTTCACGCTCGGCTTAGTCGGCGGAGGGGGTTCGATACTCGCAACTCCCCTCCTCCTTTATGTGGTTGGCATCGCGCAGCCTCATGTCGCAATCGGCACGGGTGCTCTCGCCGTTTCGGCCAACGCCCTTGCAAACCTAACCAGCCATGCCCTCAAAGGACACGTGTGGTGGCGTTGCGCGGTGGTGTTCGCAATTGTCGGGGCAATTGGCGCGTTCGCCGGATCGAGCCTCGGCAAAGCCGTCGATGCAAACCATCTGCTTATCGTCTTCGGGGTGTTGATGCTGGCCGTCGGCGCTTTGATGTTTCGCCCGAAGCGGGTAGCGACAAATCGACCGAAGCCCGTTGATGCAAAAATATGCCTGCTAACCGGAGCCGTCGCCACTGTCGCTGGTGGCGCGTCAGGCTTCTTCGGTATAGGTGGCGGTTTCCTGATTGTGCCCGCCCTCATCTTTGCAACAGGCATGCCGATGATCAATGCGATCGGTTCGTCCCTGCTTGCAGTTGGCGTTTTCGGGCTTGCGACCGCCCTCAACTACGCGTGGTCCGGCTTGGTCGACTGGGGAGTGGCGGTCGACTTCATCGGCGGAGGTGTTTTAGGGGGCGTCGTTGGCATGCTCGCCGCAACCCGACTTTCGAAATACAAGACCGCTCTAACAAAGATGTTCGCCGGTCTGATATTCGCGGTTGCCTTCTATATTCTCTACCGCAGCGTCGTCGATTGACCCCGATCCGCGCCAGTAGCTGGGGACCTTCCACAGCGAGGCAAAGTCGATCTTCAGAGTCATCGGGATGATCATGAACCGAGCACGGCGGAGCTTTAGTGCGCTGAGGTAGCAACCGCCACCGGTTGCCGGTAGCCGGTGTGCCGCTCACACTTGGGCGGGATAATTCCGGCACTCGATATCAAATGCCACCAACTGTGGAGCGCTACTTGGACGCCGTCCTGTCTCGATGTTTCCTCATATCGAATGAACGCTCAGCTTAAACCTGATGTTGTATTTCTCTGAAATTTAGATGATGCTAATTTCGGGTGGATTAGCATGACTTGGAGCCAATGCAGACGCCAAGAAAGAAAGCCAAATACATCGGGGGGAAATATGAAAGTCACACGTCGCACCGTGTCGATCGGCAGCTTGGGTTTGCTTGCCGCTAGTTCGCTGTCACCAGCACACGCATTTGACGATCCCCTGCTTGATCCCTTCGAGGGGAAAACCGACTTCTGGCTGGCGGTCGACGCCTACGTCTACGGTTATCCGCTGGTAACGATGGAGATGACGCGGCGGGTGATTACCAACGTTGCCAAAGTCAAAGGCACCAAGGGGCCAATGGGCCAGATCATCAAGGTTCGCGAATATCCCGATTCGTCCTTCACCGACGTTACCGCACCCAATGCCGACACGCTCTACACTACCGCATTCATCGACGTCGGCAAGGAACCGTGGGTCTTTTCGATCCCGGACATGAAGGACCGGTACTTCCTGTTCCCGATGCTCGACGGATGGACGACTGTCTTCGAGGTGCCCGGAAAGAGGACCACCGGCGGCGGAGCGCAGACTTACGCGATCACCGGTCCGGGATGGCAAGGCAAACTGCCTGAGGGTGTTACCGAGCACAAGTCGCCGACGAGTATCGTCTGGATACTTGGGCGCATCTACTGCACCGGCACGCCGGAAGACTACAAGGCGGTTCACGCTGCGCAGGACCAGTGCAAGCTCGTGCCCCTCAGCAGCTACGGCAAGGAGTGGACACCACCGCCCGGTAAGATCGATCCCAAGATCGACATGAAGACGGCGGTCCGCGAGCAGGTCAACAGAATGGACGCTGTCGAGTACTTCACGCTTTTGAGCGAACTGTTGAAAACAAATCCGCCGACGGTTGCCGATGCCGAGATGGTCGAAAAGATGGCGGAAATCGGCATTGTCCCCGGAAAGGATTTCGACAAGAGCAAACTTGATGCGAATTTCGTCAAGCGTATTCCGGAGGTCGCCTTCGCGCGCATCATGCTGCACTTCAAGTTCAGCGATGGCGATATTAAGGATATTAATGGCTGGGGCTACACGACTAAAACGGGCATCTATGGCATCAACTATCTGCAGCGGGCACTGGTTACCGCGATCGGGCTTGGGGCGAACCGACCCGAGGATGCCATCTATCCGACATCGACCAAATCCAAGGACGGGCTACTTGCGCGCGCGTATGCGGGTTCCGACGACTATGTCCTCACGTTCCCTAAGGGACAGACGCCGCCGGTGAAGGGATTCTGGTCGATCACGATGTACAATGAAAAGTACTTCTTCGTCGCCAATCCGATCAACCGCTACTCCATCAGCGCTCGGCAGGACCTGAAGCCAAACGCGGACGGATCGATCAGCATCTATATCCAGAACAAATCCCCCGGCGTCGACAAGGAATCAAACTGGCTTCCGGCACCGAAAGGCAAGTTCATCCTAATGATGAGGCTCTACTGGCCGGACGACAGCCCGCCGTCGATTCTGGACGGTTCCTGGGTTATCCCACAGGTGAAAAAGGTCTGAAACTCGACACCAAAAAAGGGTGGCTTCGGATTCTCGGTTTGCCTTGTGTCCATCTTCGCATTGCGGACATCCCGGTGTCGGGGGCGCGATAGCGGTCAATGGTGGCATTTGCCACATAAGACCGGATAATTCCAGGGAAAGAGTTCATCGATCTGGCTCTGCTTGTGGCCGTTGACGATGGCGGCGAGCGTGGCGGTCAAGGGCGTGATCGCGCAAGAATTCCAAGATCACTTCTTTGTCTTGAGCGTTGGCCGAAATCCCCAAGGTGACGTAGACTAGCAAGATACGAATTCGAGGCACGCTCACATCTGAAGCCTGACTCAGTTCCGGGTGGAGTGAACCTGCGACAGGGGCGCTGAGGATGAGCGTCTCACGGCCCGACATCGCTCGACAGATCTTTGAGCCAGATCAATGATGTTAGCTACACAGACATTACCTTCAATCGATGAGCACCGTAACGCCGCCGCCCGGCCGTCATGACGGTCTTTCGCAAAAGGATGCTGAAGCCCGACTATTGCGCTTCGGTCCCAATTCTCTGCCTGCGGCACCGCCAGACAACATATTCCGCATCTTTATGCGCCAGTTCCTCAGTCCTCTAATCTATATCCTTCTTGCGGCAGCGATCGTCTCTTTGGCGCTGGAAGATGTCAGGGACGCCTTCTTCATCGGTGTGGTACTTATCTTGAACGGCATGATCGGCACGATCCAGGAGTATTCGGCCGGACGTGCTGCCGCAGCACTCAACCGCCTCCAGGAACCATTTTCAACCGTGGTCCGCGAAGGAGAAATCCGACAAGTTCCGGCGCGAGATCTTGTCCTGGACGATCTCGTACTCGTGGAGGCCGGCAGTCGCGTCCCCGCCGACATCGACATTATCGAAGCGCTCGACCTACGGTGCGACGAGTCACTTCTCACAGGTGAATCCCTTCCCGTCGCAAAGGAGGCGACAGATCCCCGAGAACGTCTTACGGATCCAAATCCGACCACTCGCGCATTCGCTGGTACGATGGTTACCCGCGGACGGGGGCGCGGCATCGTGTTCGCCACAGGAAGTTCGACCCGCATGGGGCAGATCGCCGTGGAAATTGCGAAGCGATCAAGCGCCCGTCCGCCACTAATGGTCCGGCTTGATCATTTCTCCAAAACGATCGCATGGGCGGTGGCCGGCACGATGGCGCTCCTTGTCGTTATCGGGCTGTTGCGGAGCATGAGCCTGCACGAACTGTTCATGATGTCGGTCGGACTTGCGGTCGCCGCCATTCCTGAGGGTCTTCCGGTGGCGATCTCCATAGCTCTGGCGATCGGCATGCGTCGCATGGCTAAAGCTCATGTCGTTGTACGCACCATGCCGGCGATCGAATCTCTGGGCTCGTGTACCATGATCGCCACCGACAAGACCGGAACGCTGACTAAGAACGAGCTCGCAGTGACGGACATCGTCCTGCCTGACGGAAAACAGGTCCCGACGATTGGCAGCAGCGCGATTGCGAGCACGCACGAGAAGGTGGCCAATTCTGAAACACTGTATGCACTCCTTCGCGCGGCGGCTCTCCCGAACGAGGGGAGATTGACCTTCAACGAGAATGATCTGAATGGCGAGGGAGACCAGGTCGACGTGGCCCTTCTCGTCGCGGCCCACCGAGGCGGCGTAACGCACGGGGAGATCCTCCGGTCCTACCCGGTGTTGGCCCGGATTCCGTATGAGCCAGACAAGAGGTACGCTGCTTCATTCCACCAAAGCGACAACGGCGTCCGTATATTCGCCAAAGGCGCGCCGGAGACCCTTATCGCTATGGCAGATCGCATGGACGTGGGTGGACGAGCGATCGCGATCGACCGTGGAGCACTTCTTCGGCAGAAGGAAGCGCTCACAGCAAAGGGATTGCGCGTGCTTGCCTTTGCCGATGGCGTAATCGCGGCGGAGCATGCTCCTCCGTATGGCGATCATCATCTCGTCGGTCTCGTCTTTTTGGGATTGGTCGGCATGCGAGATCCAATCAGGCCTGAGGTCCCCGATGCAATACGTGCCTGCCGAAGCGCAGGGATCGAGATCGTCATGATCACGGGTGACGATCCAACAACGGCGAGCGTAATCGCAACCGAAGCAGGCATGGACTTCGTGCCGGATGAGGTTGTGACAGGCCAAACAGTGCGCGCTGCCTGTGAACTAGGCGACGAGGGTCTCGACACGTTAACACGCAGCGCCCGCATCTACGCACGTGTCGAACCCGCGCAGAAACTTGCCATCGTCCGCTCGTTAGCACGAAATGGGCATTTCGTCGCGGTTACCGGCGACGGCATCAACGACGCGCCCGCCCTGAAGCATGCCCATGTTGGCATTGCCATGGGCCGCAAAGGTACTGACGTAGCCCGCGAAAGTGCCGGCATAATTCTGACTGATGATAACTTTGCATCGATCGTCGGAGGGATCCGTGAGGGGCGCGTCGCATATGCCAATATTCGTAAGGTGATTTTCATGGTGATATCCACGGGAATCGCCGAAATCGTTCTCTTCCTCCTGGCGATGTTACTTGGTCTACCAATGCCGCTTCTGCCAGTGCAGCTCCTGTGGTTGAATCTAGTCACCAATGGAATTCAGGACGTGGCCCTCGCTGCCGAAAAAGCGGAGGGCGACGAGCTATCCTATCCTCCGCGTGCGCCGTCCGAACCCATCTTGGATCCTCACATGATCCGTCGCGTCTGGCATTCGGCCTTGGTCATGGGGGCTGGGGGCATCGCATTCTTCTGGTGGCTGATCGCCAATGGCTCTAGCATAGACAGCGCTCGCAACCTGCTTCTTCTGCTCTTCGTCCTGTTCGAGAACGTCCAGACGTTCAACAGCCGTTCTGAACGCCATTCCGTTTTCAGGCAGAAGCTTCGGGCCAATCCTCTTCTGGTGATCGGCGTTCTAGCTTCACAAGCGCTGCATATTGGTGCGATGCATATCCCCGGTTTGAGCGACACGCTATGGATCTCCCCAGTTTCGCCCGGTGAGTGGGCTGTCGCACTCGCTCTAGCGTTAACGCTCCTCCTGGTTATGGAATGCGATAAGTGGTGGGACCGGCAAAAAACGGGAAAGTTGGAGACCGGTGACTTGGAGATCCAACTCGATTGACTATGACAATGCGCATCTTCAGCTCACTCGAGCGAAAGCGCGGCCAACAAGATCTAAAGCTGAGGTCCGGCGGTTGCAGTGACCGTGGAAACGTTCCGTCAGCCTTCGGCATTCATATCCAACGACAACACTCGCAAGGCGTGACGCTGCGGAGTGGGGCGTCGATTGAATAGTCTCAAAGCTAAAGGCGAAGGGGTGCCTCTCACCGCCCCCTCCCTTCCCTTGCAACCCCGACCAGCACGCCTGACCGGGGGCTGATCTTTTCCATTTTCATCGCAACCAAACGAACGCGACCGAACATGGCAAACCGCAAACCGCTGCTCGATTACCACCGTGGCACGGAATTCACTGACTGGCAGGGTGCGTTCGCAACTCGAGCGTTTTACCAGATCTCCCTTCCCTGGCTTTTTTCCTGCGGCGTCCCATCCCAAAGTGGACTTAGTCACGGCGCGCGATTTAGTTGCGCATATTCTTGACTGTAATCATCAAGTTAATTAGGTGCTTTCGGGACAGCCAGCGCGGGTTGCAAAAACCCGCGGTGCGCGCAAGCGATCAATAGGGGTTATTTGTAATGAAATTTCGAATAGGCGTGGCAGCCGCTCTGGCTCTTGCAGGGAACGGGACCGTACGCGCGCAAAGCGTTACTGAACTAAAACCCATCACTATCAAGGGGGACGCGACCTCGACGATTGGAGCGCTTCCGGAAGAGTATCCCGGCGGGCAGGTTGCGAAAGGTGCCCGTATCGGCGCATTGGGCGATCGAGACTTCATGGATATTCCCTTCAACGTCACAGCATTTACGTCGCAGAAAATAGAGGATCAGGGAGCACAAACCGTAGGCGAGGTCGTTGAGAGCGATCCCTCAGTGCGGAATACGCACTCGGCCGGTGGGATCTTGGATTCCTTCTACATCAGGGGTTTCCCGATCGCCGAAGGCAATTTCGGTGAAATCGCCTTTGACGGGATATACGGGATCGCGCCGACATATCGCGTCTTCACCGAATATGCTGAGCGGATCGAGGTGCTCAAGGGGCCGACGGCTTTCCTCTATGGTATCGCTCCCAACAGTGGAGTTGGCGGCACCATCAATATCGTTCCCAAACGCGCTCTCGGCACTGATCTGACCCGACTGACGACGGACTACGCTTCCGACATGCAGGGAGGTGCGCACCTCGACGTGTCTCGCCGGTTCGGCGACGAGCGACAATTCGGCATCCGGTTCAACGGCAGCCTTCACGGCGGCGACACACCGATCGACGACCAGACGCGCGATTTCTTTGTCGGCTCGCTGGCACTTGATTATCAGGGCGAGAATCTCCGAGCGACACTGGACGTCCTGGGCCAGCGTGAGACCTTTGACGCGCCGCAGCGCCCCTTCCTTCAGACGACTGGTCTCGTCGTACCGGATGCGCCGGACGGGTCCTTGAACGTGCAAGAGCCATGGGAATGGTCGAAAGTTACGGATCGTTCGGTCCTGGGCCGTGTCGAATACGATCTCACTGACGACGTGACCTGGTTTGGTGCCCTGGGCGGCGGCAACTCGCATGTTCGTCGCCTATTCGGCCTCCCGACGATCCTCAACTCCGCCGGCGACGTCAGCATTACGCCGCAGAACGCGATTTTCGACGTCGACAGGCTCACAGCGGAGACTGGCGTCCGAGCCAAGTTCGACACTGATCCTATCTCTCATACAGTGACCTTGCAGGCGAGCTACCTGAAGCAAGACCTTGACCGAGCGATCATCTCCGGACGGGCGCAGCTCAGCAACATGTATGACCCTGTTTCTCGTCCCCGGCAGTTCGTTGCCGATCCCAGCTCAGTACCGAAGGTTTCAGAGAGCATTCTGTCAGGTGTGGCTCTGTCCGATACATTGTCCATGCTGGATGATCGCCTGCAGTTCACAGTTGGAGGGCGTTTCCAGCAGATCGACTCGAAGAACTTCAATGCCACCGGAATGGTTACGACCTCATCCGACGAGAACGCTGTTACGCCTCTGGTGGGAGTCGTCGTCCGGCCATGGGATGCGGTTTCCTTCTACGCGAACTATGCCGAGGGTCTCAGCATCGGGGAGACGGCCCCCACAACTGCGATCAATGCTGGAGAAACGCTGGCGCCCTACAAGGCCACCCAATATGAAATCGGAACGAAGATTGATCTGGGACAGATCGCGATGACGGTCAGCGCCTTCCAGATCGAGAAGCCATTCGGGCAGCTGGAATCTGCCAGCGGCGGCTTGCTCTTCACAGCCGGCGGCGAGCAGCGCAATCGTGGCCTCGAGTTCAACGTCTTTGGCGAAGTGACCGACGATGTGAGGCTGCTTGGCGGACTGACGCTTATCGACGGCGAGCTCACGAAGACCTCATCTGCGGCAACCCGCGGAAACAGGCCGGTCGGCGTTCCGACGGTCCAGGCCAATATTGGTGCGGAATGGGACACCCCGTTCCTAGAGGGCCTGACCCTGACCGGCAACGTGATCCATACAAGCGAGCAGTATATCAACACCACTAACTCGCTGAAAATCCCGTCGTGGACACGCGTCGATCTCGGTGCTCGCTACAAGACGGAAATCGAGAACAGGCCAGTCACGTTCCGGGCGTCGGTCGAGAATGTCTTCAACAAGGATTATTGGTCCGGCGTCGCCAGCTTCAGCACGATCGCCCAAGGCGCCCCGCTGACGGTCAAGCTCTCAATGGCCACCGACTTCTAACCAGAGAGCCTTTACGAAGCCCAAGGCCGGATTCAATCGCATCGTCGACGATCAAATGAAGCCGGCCTTGGGAGCACGATTCAGACCACTTTACAACGGAATGCCACGCCGAGATTATGCCGGGTGAGCACATCGCCGACCCGGCCCGAATGCATGAAGGGTGCCGTCAGCGAGGTAGCGATCTTGTCGGCGAATTTCAGCGCCAGATTGAGGTCGTGCATGGCGGCAATCCAACGACGATCGCCGTCAGGACAGACGCATACGAATGGACCAGACGATGATGCGCATCTGTGTTTGCCCATCCCAGGCGCAGGCGCAGTGCGCAAGACAATCCATCCCGCCCGTAGCAGGTGGAACCGGTTGCCACGAACCTCCCCATCCATTTGTCCGTGTCTGCGTTATCGGAGCGCAGCGTCGAGACTAACGGCGTAACCCGGCTTGTAACCGATCGGCAGAAAGCGCCGATGATATTCGGCGAATGTCTGATCGGGATCGAGATCCGCAAAGATGTCCGGGTGGAGCCATTTCGCAATCCATTGAACCGCAATGAACTCATATGGGCTATTGTAGAATTGGTGCCATATGCCGTGGAAATTGCGCTTCTCCTGCGCAGTCGTTCCGATATAGGCATCGCGTGTGGTGTACCATTCCAGCTTCTTGCGGGCAGCGTTCAGGTCGGCGCCCGGGCCGACGGGAATCCATCGTCCGCCGGGCACGTAAGCCTGCCAATCGGCGCTCGTGACGATGACATGGTCCGGATTGGAAACAACCACCTGTTCCGGATTGAGCTGGCCGAAGGTCGATGGAAGGATGCCACTGCCGATATTGTATCCGCCCGCCAACTCCACATACTTTCCGAAATTCTCGGCGCCAAACGTGAGGCAGCAATCCTCCGAATATCCGCCAATGCGTTCGATGAATACGCTGGGCCGCGTCGGCTTGGCTTTGGCGAGAACATTTTCCACGCGATCCATTGCTTCCTTGCGGAATGAGATGACCTCTTGCGCCCGCTCGTCCCGTCCCATGATCTTGCCGAGCAGTCTGATCGTCGGGTCGGTGTTCTTCAGCGGATAATGCCGAAAGTCGATATAGAGCACCGGAATATCGAGCATCGCGAGCTTCTCGATGTACTGAGCATCCTCATTGGCCTGCTTGGCTTCGAGGTTGAGGAGAACGACATCGGGCTTTTTAACAATGGCGGATTCGATGTCGATCAGGCTGCCTTCATGTCCCTTGAAGGTCGGTAGTTTGGCGAGCTCGGGAAACGTCTCGAGATATTGCTTATAAGTTGCGGGGTCGGCCTCGATCAGGTCGTTGCGCCAGGCGACGATACGCTCCAGCGGATTTTCTCTGTCCAGTGAGGCGACCAGATAGAGCTGGCGGCCCTCTCCCAGAAGCATACGGCGGACAGGCACATTCACCTTCACCTCTCGTCCGGCAATGTCCGTAACCGTGATTGACGTTTGCTGAACAGGTTTATCTTCGGCGCGGGTTGCCACCGGAATAGACAAAGCCAGAAGCAGCAGGGACATGAAACCAAAGCGTCGTCGATTCACAATGCATCTCCAATCGGTATATGCGAGCGCACGGACAACCACAGCCCGAGCGCAGCGACAAGGGACGCTGCATAAAGCAGCGAGACAAGGGGATAAATGGTCTGCAGGCCGAACAGTTGGGTCATGCCGGCACCGATGGAGATGCCCACGATGGACGCGATCTGCTGACATGACTGGGAAAGCCCCAGCGCTGAGCCTTGGCGATTGCTCACGGTTGCGGAAGACACGAGTGAGACGAGGATCGGTGTCGTTCCCCCCAGCAATCCGCCCCAGAGGAAATAGAGAGCGGCAAAAAACGTCACGGATCGCGTCATCCCTGCGACGAGGGCGAGAACGGCGCAGCCTCCGGCAATGATGATGATCCAGCCCAGAATGAACGTGGCAGAACGGTTATTGAAAAAGCGAGCCCAGGCAGGTGCCGCTACGATGAAGCCAAACGCCAACAGGCCATAGCTGAAGCCCGTCATCCAATGTGGCGCGTGAAAAACGTCCTGCATGTAAAGCGCGAACGGCACTTGCAAAACCATTCGGCTGGCAAGCATCATTCCCATCAATATCAGGAGACCCCAAACCGGCGCCTCTTGCGGGGTGGAGTGAACCGATACCTGGCTCGATTTGGCCGAAGCGCCTTCTCCTCCTGAAGGTTGCGGCAATGCGATCCAGGCGACACACGTGCAGGCGGCGCAGATGAGGCCGGCTGCAAGGTTGATCGCCATGAACGACGACGCGTCGAGGATGAGCCCCCCCAGGAAGGCACCACCGAGAGAGCCAACATTGGTCGCCACCTGAAGCCAGGTGAGCAGCACCCCACGATGGCGGCCGCCGGTAATCTGGATACCATAGGCTTGAGCAGGCGCGATGTACCCAGCGCAAGCCCCTTGCAGAAATCGAAGGAACAGGATCGACCAGACATCCTGGGCGAAGGCAACGAGAAGCTGCGTGACCGCAAGCCCCGTGAGCGCCCGTACCATCATCAGACGGTTGCCGAAGCGGTCTCCCACTCTCCCCCAAAGCGTGCTGGTCAGCGAGACGCCGAGCATCGGGCAGACATAGACCCCAATACCCGCCAGCGCGAATACACCGGTGGAGGACGATAGTTCCTCGATACGCAACGGCCAGAACGGGCCGCTCATCTCCATCGCTCCCATGGAGATGAATTGCAGGGCGAAAAGAATGCCAAAAACCGGCCCGAAGCTTTTTATGATGGTAATTGTGCCGGTCATGGAGTTTCGGACAATGGATTCGGCAATTCATGTTCCACGCGGTAGTCGCGATATCGCTCTAGATGCATACGCAGGACGGAACGCGTCGGCCAGGGCAGCTTTAGAAACGCGTCACGTTCTTCCAGCCAGAATTCGTCCGACAACATCCTTGGACGCAGGCGGTCGAAGGTCTCTTCGATACCTTGACGGAGGATGGACCAGGCCTCGGTCAGCCCATATTGCTCGTTGAGGCAAAGCGCAACCTCATGGAGATGGCACACCAGGCAGGCGTCAATCACAAATGATCGCACCAGCCGGATGTCATCGTTGAACGTGGTGGGCAAGATGCCGGCGCGGGTGAAGGGCTTCAATCTGTACCCGCGGGCCTCGAATAAGGGCGCAAAGCTTCGGCCATCGCCGAAGTCCCGGATCACCAACCTCTTGGGACGCCCCGAGGGGTCAAACAGGATCGTGCTGTTTTGCTGGTGCGCCTCGAATGCGATTCCGTAGAGAAGATACATAGCCATGGTCGGCTGCAAAACGACATCAACATAGGATCGGAAAAACTCAGCCGCCGCCGCTTTGTCGCCTCCGTTTCGGCCAATCAGTTCGCAGATTAGCGGACGGCCGTTGACGGGGCTCGCAGCCAGCAGCGCAGCAACCGTAACAGGCATCCACCCATCGTTGCGGGCGAGTGCGCCGATCTCCCGATAAACGACCGACAGGAAACGGCCCGGATGTTCGTCGCCGGTGTGGGGGTTGTGCAGAATCGCACCCAGTTCCTCGCGGAAGAACTCCAGTTTGCCGCGAATGTCGTCGTCCGCGGCAAGAATATCCGAGATCAGTGTGCTTAGGCGTGGTCCCATATGAATGGATTTCGCCTGCAGCGTCCGCTGCTCACTCGTCATCCAGATCGCAACTGGAAGCTTGATGAACGGCTGTGGTTCATCGCGATCCGGCAACATGGTCCGGAACGACATGGATGGGATCGTTACGATGTCCGGCCCGTCGACGACAAGGACACCGGATGCGATCTCATTGGCAAACTCGCGGCGGACGAAGTGCTCCAAGTGCCATGAGTGGATCGGCAGTGGCAACCAATCTTGCGGAACCCGCCCCTCCTCAGCCAAGGCTTCGCTCCAGGTATCCCAGAGTTCCGGGTAGCTCGTGGAGAACCAGCCATTGTAGCTGTCGACATGGGGCATCGTCTCGGCATAGGCCCAGTCCTTGCGCAATGCAGCGATCCGAAGATTGACCCGAGCACCGCACTCTGGCGACAACGCCTTGACTTCGGCTGCGGACAGACCCGGCTTGGCCTTCCAGGTTGGATAGAAAGGATGCCCCTCAAGCGAACCCCACTGGTCCAATACCATGGCAGCCTGATGGCTGGGCAGTGTTGCATTGAGATAGGAAATAAAGCCGCTCTTTCCAGCAGTCGCAATATCCTGCTTGAGGGAAGCGGTCCAGTCTCTCCGATGGCAACGGACCAGAGCATCGTTCTCCATGCTGCTTTCGATGTCAGACAGCAAACGCGCGACGCCATCCGGTGCCGGTTCGACTGACCACTCAGTACTGATTTCGGCAATCAGCTCAGCAGGGTCTTCCAAGCGGCGGCGCTGCCCCTTCTCGTCCAGAACCTCGATGTCCCCATGATTCAGCATCGTATTTGCAGGCAATCGGCGCAGGTCGGTGAAATGAAGAATTTTCCGGGAAGACCACAGAGGAAGCCATGCTTGACTTTGTTTAACAGGCCACAGCAAGGCGTCTGGGTTGAGAATTCGCTCCGCGAAAAGGCACCGTACGAGCCGCGTGAGCGCATTCCGCTTCGCCGGCTCCAAGGCCTGCGATTCCGGCGTTCCTGCAGGCTTTTCCGATAACGAGAGAATGTTTTTGTTCATGCGATTGCCTCCGCCCATTTCGCGGGAACATAGTTCAGAGGTGGCTGGGACAGATTGCCGTGATAGGCTCTTGCCCAATGATAGGTGGTTTCAATGGCAGGAACCGCGACGTCCAGCCGCTTGGCGATTTCTAATAGAAGCGCCTGACCGAAGGCGATATCCTCATGGAACGCCCGGCTTGCGCGGTCGATTACAAAGCCCGGTCCTGGAGAATTCGGAACAAGCGGCGCCTGAATGCCGGCATAGGCCTTGTTGGTTCTAAGCAGCGAATACATGGTGCTGTCATCACCGATCTGGTCGCCATAAGCTTCAATAAGTTCGTGCCGGAGGGGTTTGACGCTCGCGAGGTCGATATTTAAGCGCCTTTCGGCGGCACGCTTGATGGCCTGGTTTTCAGCGTCGCACGCTTCCAGCATTTCCGCACCGGCCTGCGGGCAATCGCTCCACCAGTAAATCGGCTCATCGAAAGGCCGATGCTGCCACGGAGCTCCCGGTCCAAGCAGACCGTAGAGCACAGCCGGATGCATCAGGGCATTCCCGGGTGTCAGCGTGATTTCGAGGTAGTCTTCAAGCATGGTCACTGGCGCTTCGTATAGCCGGCCTACCATGTCGAGAAGTCCAGCCCTTGCCTCCGCCGTCTCGCGGCGATGAAGAGCGACGTAAAGCTCCGCCTTGGCGCCACCCATTCTTACCTCGCTGCAGGGAGCGAGATTGTAGGCAGTGTGCGGAACATCCTTCATTCCCCAGATCACGATATTGTCGTGTCCGCTGAAGGCGCTTTCCGCGAGCCAGTCGAAGCCGCAAAAGCCGGGTATCGCACCGACATAGACCGGCTTGTGTCTCGGCAGATGAGAGGCAATCTGTTGCAGCAATACCGGACGGGCTTGCGCAGGCTGTGTCACGACCACGAGGTCCGTATCAGCAAGCACTATCCGGGGATTTGTTCCGACAAGATCGATTTTTCCCTTAAGAACCTCATCGTCGGAGACATGCGCCTGCCAGACCTGCTCCCCTTCCCTCCACCGTCTCGCGACATCAGCAGACGATGTCAGAACGGACACCTCTATGCCGTCCTGTTGCTTGAACAGGACGGCATTCAGATGGCCGGTGCGTCCGGCCCCACAAATTGTCACTTTCATGCCGCGCGGACCCGTCCGAGCAGCCACGTGTCCAATTGATCTGCAATGGACGGATCGAGGAGCCCGCGCTTTGCCATCCACTCGTCGTCAAAGACGGAGCCGAGATATTTTTCGCCGCCGTCGGCCACGGTCGTGACAACCGTACCGCCAAGCTTGCCGGAGGCGATGAACTCCAGTGCCTTGAAAATAGCTCCGCCCGTCGAGCCGCCGACAAGAAGAGCCTTGCGCCGAGCAATATAGCGCGCGGTTTCGAACGCCTGGACGTCGGTCACCTGTACGCCCTCGTCGATGCAACCGTAATCCAGCACCTTACCGACCTCGTCGCCCGCCGGCGTGCCCGTTCCGGACTGGAAATAGGGATGTCCTGGCTGCCCGAAGACGATAGAGCCGGCCGGCTCTACAGCGACGGTGCGGACCGTGGGAATCTTTTGTTTCAGACGCTGGGAGATGCCGGTCATCGAGCCACCGGTCCCGACGCATCCCACAAAGGCGTCAATACCGTTCGGAAGTTGCGCCATCAGTTCATCGACATAATCCGCGTAGCCTTCGGGATTGGCTGGATTGTCGGACTGGTTCATGAACATGGCGCCCGGCAACTGCGCTCCCAGCTGGGCGGCTAGCCTCTGCCTTGCAACGACGGCGACTTCGGCTTCCTTGAAATCACCCTCGACATACCGGATTTCGGCGCCGAGCGCCCGCATCATGCGGATTTTGTCGGGCGCAGCATGATGATCCACGACCGCAATGAAGTTGAGCCCGAACTCCACGGCCGCCAGCGCCAGCCCGATCCCGGTGTTTCCAGAGGAAGATTCGACAATAGTGCCGCCTGCCACGAGACGGCCATCCTTCAGCGCGGCCACGACCATGCTGCGAGCCATTCGATCCTTCATCGAGCCGCCCGGATTGTTCTTCTCTATCTTCAACACCAAAACGGAATTCCGGCTTGGAACTTCGATGGACATAACCGGGGTGCGACCAATCAACTGCGTCACATTCGTGGGAAGCATGCTTTCCTCTCCTAGTTGTCAGGATTGACGGATAGTTCTCCGGTTGGGCTTTCCGTAACGCACAACCGTTTGGGCATGGGATGCCGGTGAAACTCGTTCTCGAGAAGGTCCATCTGGTAACCGGCCGTATTGGCCCAGACCAGAAGATCGCCGGCTTGAGGTGCTGTGGAGAAATTCAGCCAGCGATTGCTCAGCACATCCTCGTCCAGGCAGCTGTGCCCGGCAATGTAAGCGCGCACCGATTTCGGCGGTTCGACCCGTTCGGCTATCGGCACCAGCATGGGATCGACGAGGAACTCAGACGCAAACCAAGTCTCGCAAGCGCTGAAGCTGCTTCCCTCTACGAAGATCACGCTGTTACCGCGGCCCATATCCTTGACTCTGGTGATGCGGAAGACGGACAAGGCAGCCTGGTCAGCCAAGGATCGACCCGGCTCCATGGCGAGCGTCAGCTTTTGCTCTCGCAAGTAATCAGCGATGCTCTGGCTTGAGTTGGCCTGCGCGGAAAGAAAATCTCGAAGCCACTCGCCGGCCGATATCGCACCCCCGTAGGGATAGAACGAATCCGGCGCTTTTCCCGTGCGATAGTCCTCCGCCTTCTGATCGGCCAGATGTGCTGCCCAGGCCACTTCCGACACATACTGGACCGGCAGTCCACCGCCGATATCGATCATCCGCGGTGACAGGCCGAAAGCCCGCGCCTCACCGATCAAGCCGAAAGTTTCTCGTATTGCCGCTGCCCTGTCTTCCCATCGATATCCGCTAAGATGGAAATGGAAGCCATCGAGACGCAGCCGTGTATCGCCTGCAATCCGGCGAAGGCATGATCTGATGGCCTGCGCTGGCATTCCAAAACGACTTCTCTCGTGCCCTTCTGGCCGCACTCGCAAGAGGACAGATTGTTCGTTGGCATCCGAAGGAATTAGCCCGAGGAAATCGTCCAACTCTTCCTGGCTGTCGACAGAGACAAATGCACCCGAGCGAACAAGCTCTTCATGGAACTCTCTGCTTTTCGCCGGTCCCGTTGCCACAATGTCTCGGCCGCCAGCACCGACCCGTACTGCATCGCGCAGTTCATAGACGCTCGACACATCTACGCCGGCGCCACTGCGGAGTGCTGCCGCCATCAACGCGGAGGATTTATTGACTTTTGCGCCGTAAAAGATCGTGTGAACGATTTGGTGTTTTTCGAGAATGTTCTTCAAGGTTCGAACATTCCTGATCAGTTCTGACGGCCAAATCAGGTGGAGGGGCGAGCCATATTGCTCGACCCACGCAGTCATCTTGCTTGAGCTCCCCGCGAGAAAGGTTGCGACCGGTGGCGAAAGGACCGGGAACAGCTCCCTGTCGATTTTGGTTGCCGGCTGAAACGTCATCCGGCCCTCCGCTTCGAAATCTCTACAGGCTGCCGCACCGTTCGATGGCGCAGCTCGTCGAGCGATACCTCACATTTTGGAAAGTCTCCTGAGTAGAAATGGCGCGTGGTCTTGATCGGGAACTTCCTGCCGCTCTTCGCCATCGCGAAAATTTGCTCTGGTGTGATCGTCTCGTCGGCGCGCCAAGCCTCCACTCGGACATCACGATAATCGAGCAGCAGGCTGGGAATTGCCTCAAGACCCAGACGAAGAGCCACAGCAAGCCGGTGATGGCCGTCCATGACAAAAAGTGCACTCTTCTCCACCAGGATGGGAACCGTCCAGCGTCCCGCGTTCAGAATCTGCGCCTGGACGGCATCAATGCGATTTGGATCGGTCTCTTCGGTGGGGGTTAGATCGCGAGGCGAAAGAAAGCGATACGTCATGGTTCTCCAGCTTACCGTTCTTACGTTTTGTCGAATCAAACTTGATTATTTTAATCATATATTGCTCGTGTAACGCGACTGTGACGACAGTGTCAACCGCAGGGTTCATGCGTGGATTCATTAGGTTACGAATTTGATTGAACGGCCGGCCTGTGTGCCAAAGTGATGCTTGCGAGAACTTGGCGTAACGGAAGGCAGCTTGACCCGAGTCCTTGTACCGAAACGTTGGACCTAGGCAGCCGGCAGAAGACTATCGGCTGGCAGTGCTGGGTAGTCATACATTTCGACGACCCCCAGAGAGCTATGATTCAGTTAATAGAGCCAATGGCTTAGACAGAAACACTTACGTGTGATGTTATCACGAACGCTCCATCGCTGTTCGTCGTGGACCGCTCCTTCCGGAGCTACCCGGGGCAGTCAGATCGATGGCCATCTCACTCAAGAACGAATGCAGAAGGTCCTCTTCCACGTCGGAGAAGAACGAAGCTTATGGATCGTAATTTTCAGCGCTTTTGCGGGTCCAGGATCCTCGCCACCAACTGCTCAGCCGAAAGGGTCGTCCGATAGTGGCATTCGACAAAACTTCCTGGTTTCGCCCGGTATGTTGCCATCAGAAGGTGCTTGAAGAAAACGCAGCATGCCGTTGAGATTACGTTTATACAGCTCGACCGCGAGACTGAACCGCGAACATTAAACGCGAGTGCCAACGTGAGCGGCGCCACCGTTCCGGACATCCGAGCTGTCATTTCCCATAAAGCGCACGAGACCGCTCAAGGTGCTTGAGAATCGCCGTCTCAGAACCGTCGACATCGTGTTCCTCGAGCCGGGCGAGGATCTCTTCGTGTTCGACCAGAGTGAATTTCTCTTTGCCAGTCCAGATCAGCATGTCGGTGTGGTATTCCTTCAGCCAAGCAAGCATGGCTTCGCTGACGGCGACAAAGATCGGATTTCCAGAGATCTGAGCGATCCGGGTATGGAACTCCATGTCGGCGTTGATGAACCGATCGGCATCGCCAAGCGAATTTCGCTGACGCTGAATTATGCTCTTCAGATCAACGATGTCGGCCTTCGATGCGCGCTGTGCGGCTTCGCGGGCCATGCCGCGCTCGAAGAAGATGCGGGCGTTCTTCAAGTGCTCCAGCGTATCATTTGACTGAGCCAGCATGATCTTTGCCGTCAGGTCGACCTGGCGGAGGATCGACTGTGCCGTCAACTTTAGGACTCTCGCGCGTTCGCCGTGTGAAATGCTGACGAGGCCCTTGTTGGCAAGCGACTGCATCGCCTCGCGGATGGCCGGTCGGCCGACGCCAAATCTCTCCATCAACACGCGCTCGGAGGGCATCTCGTCGCCGGGCTGCAACTCGCCCGACGTGATCAACCGTTCTAGTCGATCAAATACCTCGTCTGACAGTTTCCGACGGACGATTTGTTCGATGGGCTGGGTCATGAGGTCTCGCTGGCTCAATTATCACCTCCTCCTACTACTTTCCGCGCTTTGCGCAAAGCGTCCCCTAATTTGCAGGTCCGCAAAATTTCGCTTCCAATCAATTGGAATACTCATTATACCACATCACGAGTTGACGCCATGACAATTTGATCTGGCGAGAGGAGCAACTGCTATTTCATGATGATTACGCTGACCTACCGCATCGAGACGCCCAGCAGTATCGAGGCTATGGCGGACAAGATCGCAAGCGACCAGTCGACTGGAACCTTTGTGCCTATTCCTGGCGAGACAGAGGAGCTGAAGTCACGCGTCGCAGCGCGTGTCCTGGCGATCCATCCGCTTGACGATGCGAACTATCCTACCTGGCCCGAGGCGGCTCCTGGTACGCGCCTTAGGCGCGCCGACGTCGAAATCGCCTTCCCTCTGGACGCGATCGGAACCGATCTCTCGGCGCTGATGACAATCGCGATCGGCGGTGTCTTTTCCATCAAGGGCATGACCGGCATCCGGGTCGTTGACATGAAGCTGCCTGGCGCCTTCAAGGACGCGCATCCCGGACCGCAGTTCGGCATTGCTGGCAGCCGCCGTCTCACCGGCGTCGAAGGACGCCCGATCATCGGAACGATCGTGAAGCCGGCATTGGGGCTTCGTCCACACGAAACGGCGGAACTCGTTGGCGAGCTGATCGAATCCGGCGTGGACTTCATCAAGGATGACGAGAAGCTGATGAGCCCGGCCTATTCGCCGCTCAAGGAGCGCGTCGCAGCGATCATGCCGCGTATTCTGGACCACGAGCAGAAGACCGGCAAGAAGGTCATGTATGCGTTCGGCATCTCGCATGCCGACCCCGATGAGATGATGCGCAACCACGACATCGTCGCCAAGGCCGGCGGCAACTGCGCCGTCGTCAACATCAACTCGATTGGCTTCGGTGGCATGAGTTTCCTGCGCAAGCGCTCCAGCTTGGTGCTGCATGCGCATCGAAATGGCTGGGACATACTGACGCGCGCGCCCGGCGCTGGGATGGATTTCCGGGTCTATCAGCAGTTCTGGCGTCTGTTGGGAGTCGACCAATTTCAGATCAACGGCATCCGCGTGAAGTATTGGGAACCAGACGAAAGCTTCGTCTCGTCCTTCAAGGCCGTCAGTACGCCGCTCTTCAATGGTTCAGACTGCCCGCTGCCCGTCGCCGGCTCCGGCCAGTGGGGAGGTCAAGCCCCCGAGACGTATCGGCGAACCGGCGGCACGACCGATCTTCTCTACCTTTGTGGAGGCGGCATTGTAAGCCATCCGGGTGGCCCGGCAGCCGGCGTTCGTGCCGTGCAGCAGGCATGGCAAGCCGCCGTCGCCGACATCCCGCTCGACGTTTACGCAAGGAATCATCCGGAACTGGCCGCCTCAATCGCCAAGTTCAGCGATGGCAGAGGCGCATGAGCGCTATGGAAAGGCTCCTCGTCAGCTACTACGGCGATGACTTCACCGGTTCAACCGACGTCATGGAGGCCATGGCATCGCACGGTGTTGCGACCGCCCTCTTTCTCGACATCCCCTCGCCCGAAACACTCGATCGCTTCAAGGATTGCCAGGCCATCGGGATTGCCGGCACAAGCCGGAGCGAAACACCCGCATGGATGCAACAGCATCTGACGCCAGTCTTCGAATGGCTAAGGTCGCTTAACGCGGATGTTTGCCATTACAAGGTCTGCTCGACCTTCGACTCCAGTCCTAAGACCGGAAGTATCGGGAAGGCGATCGAGATCGGGCGCGCGATTTTCGACCAATCCGTGGTGCCGGTCGTCGTCGGCGCGCCGCAACTGAAGCGCTACACGGCGTTCGGCAATCTTTTTGCCGCTTATCAGGGCAACGTTTATCGCATCGACCGTCATCCGGTGATGAGCCGCCATCCGGTCACTCCTATGGGCGAGGCCGATCTGGCTGTTCACCTGTCGAAGCAGACGAAATTGCCTGTTGCCGTGGCTGATCTTGCAATGATCACCATGGGCGACGCCGACCTGCGGGTCGACCAATTGGCGTCGAACTCGGGCGGGATTGTGCTCATAGATGTAGATTCGGAGGCAACGCAGGCGGCCGCAGGCTGCCATCTCATACGCCTTGGACGTCAGTTCGGTGGTTTCGTCGCTGGCTCGTCTGGAATCGAGTACGCGCTCCTAAATGCCTGGCGCCAGAGCGGCGTGGTTACAGGGCATGCAGACTTCCCTGACGTAGGCCCGGTCGACCGACTTGCCGTCGTCTCGGGCAGCGTATCGCCAACGACTGAACGCCAAATTCGCAAAGCCGTAGACGACGGCTTCGAGAGCATATCACTCGATCCCCTTTCGTTGGTGTCGGGAGATAGCGACGGAGCGGTTGATGCAGCCGTTCGCGACGGTATCCAAAGGCTCAGGGACGGCAAGAGCGTCATCCTCCACACGGCGCTTGGACCGACGGCGGACGTCGGCGCCCACATGGATGAGGTTCCAGGCGCCCGTCACGAGCTTGGACGAGCGCTGGGTACCGTGCTTCGCCGCCTGATTGAAAGCGAGGGACTTTCCCGTGCGGTTATTGCCGGCGGCGATACATCCAGCCACGCCCTCAGGCAGTTGAAGATCGAGGCATTGACTACGCTTCTCCCGCTCCCACAGACGCCTGGCTCTCCGCTCTGCCTCGCCCATGGAAGCTATCCTCCGACCAACGGCCTGCAGATCGCTTTGAAGGGCGGTCAGGTCGGAACGGACGGATACTTCGCTCAGATACGCGATGGAAGGAAGAACTGAGATGGTTCTGTGGGTCGGCACGAGCTTCAAGATGAACAAGACCCTCGAGGAGGCGCTCGCTTTCGCGAACCGCCTAGCGGAGACTGACCGAGACCGCGATACACGCATACAGCGGTTCGTCATCCCGTCCTTTACCGCTGTGCGCGAGGTGCAACGCGTGCTTGCGGCGACGTCGGTCAAAGTCGGCGCTCAAAACATGCACTGGGAAGATTCCGGCGCGTGGACCGGCGAGGTCTCCGCGCCGATGCTGAAGGATTGCCAGCTCGACATTGTGGAACTCGGCCACTCGGAACGCCGTGAACACTTTGGAGAAACCGACGAAACCGTCGCTCTGAAGGTCGCCGCCGCCGTTCGACACGGTCTGACGCCATTGATCTGCATCGGAGAAACCTTGCAGGAACGCCAAGCCGGCCACGCCGACGACGTCCTACGGCGCCAAGTCGAGAAAGCCTTGGAGCTTGTCGCAGGCGAAGTTGAACCCGCTCCTATCCTCCTCGCCTACGAACCCGTCTGGGCGATCGGCGTCAATGGCATTCCGGCGAGCGCCGACTACGCCTGCGAGCGGCACGGCAAAATCGCCGAGGTCGCGACAGGCGTTCTCGGTCGGTCTGTGCCGGTTCTCTATGGGGGGAGCGTGAGCCCTCAAAACTGCGAAGAACTCGTTTCCCAAGCCCACATCGATGGCTTGTTCATCGGTCGGTCGGCTTGGTCCATCGAGGGTTACCTCGACATTCTCCGCCGCGCTTCCGCGGCGGTTGAACGCTGATTCATGTGCCCGAAGGCCAGTGAAAGGAAGCTGCCATGAAGATTGCAATAGGCGCGGACAGCGCCGGAAAACCGCTACTCGATGTGATTGCTGCCCACCTCGCCGGCAAAGCGGATTTTGAAGTCCATGATCTCAGCCAATCCGGCTTCTACGCCGACCTGTCACAGAAACTCGCGCAGACAATTGTCGACGGTCAACATCAGCGCGGCATCTTGATTTGTGGCACGGGAATAGGAGTTTGCATCTCGGCAAACAAGGTTCCTGGGATCCGCGCCGCGCTGACGCATGACACCTACTCGGCGGAACGCGCGGCTAAATCGAACAACGCTCAGATCATTACGATGGGCGCGCGCGTCATCGGACCCGAACTCGCCAAGTCCATTGTGGATGTCTGGCTTTCGTCCGAGTTCGACCCCCAAGGTCCTTCGGCGGGAAACGTCGAAGCGATCGATCGGCTCGACGCTGAAAAACAGCCTTCTTAACAATTAAGTGGTGATATGGTGATTGACTCATTATACCAGTATATGATCCTATCCAAAACTCAAAAGGTGAGGAAACATGACTAAGATTGCCCTCTTCGGCGCCGGCGGGAAAATGGGATACCGGCTTGCGAAAAATCTTATGGGTTCGCGTTTCGACGTGCGCCACGTTGAGGTTAGCGACGCAGGTAAGACCCGTTTGAAGAATGATCTTGGCCTCGATTGCCTACCAGTCGATGCTGCCCTCGATGGCGCGGAAGTGGTTATCCTTGCTGTGCCAGACACCGTGATCGGGAAAGTCGCGGCAAGCGTCGTCGACAAGCTGAAACCCGGCACCATGGTGGTCGCGCTTGATGCTGCGGCTCCCTTTGCCGGTCACCTGCCGAAGCGCGACGATCTCACCTATTTCGTCACCCATCCATGTCATCCGCCAATTTTCAACGACGAGACAGACATGCAGGCGAAGAAGGACCACTTCGGCGGCCTGTTCGCCAAGCAGCACATTGTTTCGGCGCTGATGCAAGGACCAGAAAGCGCCTACGCGCTGGGCGAGGAAATCGCCAAAGTCATCTGGGCTCCGGTCATGCGCTCGCACCGGGTCACGGTCGACCAGCTTGCCATGCTCGAACCTGGCCTGTCGGAAACGGTGTGCGCATCGCTGCTCGTCGTCATGCGACAGGCCATGGACGAATGCGTTACACGCGGCGTGCCGGAAGAAGCTGCCCGCGACTTCCTGCTCGGCCATATGAACGTACTCGGCGCGGTCATCTTTAAGGAAGTCGACGGCGTCTTCTCAGATGCCTGCAACAAGGCGATCGAGTTCGGCATTCCAGCGCTCATGCGCGACGACTGGAAGAAGGTATTCGAACCACAGGAGATCGCCGAAAGCATCCGGCGCATCACCTGAACCGGCTTGGGGGAGGCAAGACCTTCCCCTCAACCGCCCCAAGGGAGACGGGGTTTTGTTCACACTCGGGAGGAAGAAATGAAATTAGCGCGTAGACTGACACTTGCAGCCTTTGCCGGCGCACTGGCGCTCGCAACGGCCATTCCGGCCTATTCGGCCGATCTCATCGCCATCATCACGCCGGCGCATGACAATCCCTTCTTTAAGGCCGAAGCCGTCGGCGCCGAAGCAAAGGCGAAGGAGCTTGGCTACGAAGCCCTTATCATGACGCATGACGACGACGCCAACAAACAGTCAGAAATGATCGACACCGCGATCGGCCGCGGCGCCAAGGCGATCATTCTCGACAACGCTGGAGCGGACGCGTCCGTCGCAGCTGTCAAGAAGGCAAAGGATGCGGGCATTCCCTCCTTCCTGATCGATCGCGAAATCAACGCAACCGGCGTTGCCGTCGCCCAGATCGTCTCGAACAATTATCAGGGCGCCCAACTCGGCGCGCAGGAATTCGTCAAGCTGATGGGCGAGAAAGGCAATTACGTCGAGCTGGTCGGCAAGGAGTCCGATACCAATGCCGGCATCCGCTCGCAAGGCTATCACGACGTCATTGACGATTATCCGGACCTGAAGTCTGTCGCCAAGCAGTCGGCCAACTGGAGCCAGACGGAAGCCTATTCGAAGATGGAAACCATCCTGCAGGCAAATCCCGACATCAAGGGCGTCATTTCAGGCAACGACACGATGGCCATGGGCGCGATCGCAGCACTGCAGGCGGCCGGGCGCAAGGACGTGATCGTCGTCGGCTTCGACGGCTCCAACGACGTGCGCGACTCCATCAAGTCTGGCGGCATCAAGGCGACCGTTCTGCAGCCGGCCTATGCGCAGGCTCAGTTGGCCGTCGAGCAGGCAGACGCCTACATCAAGAACAAGACCACGCCCAAGGAAGAGAAGCAGTTGATGGACTGCGTTTTGATCAACGCAGACAATGTTGAAAAGCTCGAGACCTTCGCTCTGACGAACTAACAGCAACGGGGTACTGCAAAGGGCGCAGCACCGCGCCCTTTGCAATTGACATTGTATGACGTCGAGGTTCACGGCATGTTGAGAATGAGGGGCGCTCTGCTCGCTGCTGTCGTGGCAGCGGCCTTGCCCGGTTGCAAGATCATCAAGACCCCGACCGCAGAGGAAAAGGCGGCGGCAGCGGCCAAGGCCGCCTTCGACCCGAATGCGAAGGTCGAAGCGATCTGGCAGCCCCAGGTCGTACCCTATTTTGAGAAACGCGCGGGCGAGCTGAAGGAAGTGGCACAGCTTGCTGCCTCCAGCCCGGATCAAGCAGGGGAAAAATACGGCAACCCGCGCAAGCAAAGCAGTTCACCTTGGACCTATGCCGTTAAATTCACCGGCAAGGTGATCGCGGCCGATACGGCCTCACGGGCGTCGACGCTCGACGTTGATACCGATGGCGACGGGAAGGTTGACGCGAGGGTACAAATCGGCCCGGCGCTACGCGGCACGGCGCTCCGCGATACGCTGGACTTCGTCAACTTCAACGAATTCAAGAACCAGATTGAATGGGCCCAGTTCGGAAAGGCATTCAACGAGAAGGCCAACACGGCTTTCCTCGCCGCGGTACCGCGTGACGGGCTGGTCAGCAAGACCGTGACCGTGATCGGTGCCTTTCCATTGCCGAATGGGGGGCAGCCTCCGCTTGTCACACCTTCGGAACTCACGGTGGGATCATGAGTGTGAGCGAGACACCCAAGGAAGACATCATCTTGCGTCTCGAAGACGTGTCGAAGGTCTATTCGGGCATCGTCGCCGTCAAGCGCGCCAATCTCGAGCTTCGCCGTGGTGCGGTGAACGTTCTGGTCGGCGAGAACGGCGCCGGCAAGTCGACGCTGATGAAGATCATCGCCGGCGTCGAGCGCCCGACGCTCGGCCGCATAGTCTTGGATGGACAGTCCGTATCGTTCGACAGCCCTGCCGATGCACAAGCAAATGGCATCGGGATGATCTTTCAAGAACTCAATCTCTTTGCCAACATGTCGGTCGCCGAAAACATCTTCGCCACACGCGAGATCACCCGTGGCCTGCGCGGCATCGACCACAAGGCGCAGGTCGAGAAAGCGAACTCCTTTCTGAAACGCCTGGATGCAGGCATCGATGCGGAAACGATGGTCGAGGATCTGCCGATCGGCCAGCAGCAGCTCGTCGAAATTGCCAAGGCGATGTCACTGAACGCGCGCATCCTCATCATGGACGAGCCGACCTCGGCGCTTTCGGCGGCGGAGGTCGAGATCCTCTTCAAGGTGATCGCTGAGCTCAAGGCCCAAGGGGTCGCGATCGTCTACATCTCGCATCGACTGGATGAACTGATGCGCATTGGTGACTACATCACCGTGCTGCGTGACGGCCAGATCACCGGCCAGGCGATGATGCGCGATATCGATACGCGCTGGATCGTGCGCTCCATGATTGGTTCGGACGCCAAGGACTTTGCAAAATCGGTCGACCACCCGGTCGGCAGGGAAATGTTCCGCGCCGAGGATATCAGCCTTCCGCGGCCGACGGGCGGGCTTGCGGTCGACCACGTTTCTCTGTCCGTGAAGGCTGGCGAAATCCTCGGCATCTATGGCCTCATGGGCGCGGGACGTAGCGAATTCTTCGAGTGCGTGATCGGGCGTCACATGCATTCGACGGGCAAGATTTACATCGATGGCAAGGAGATACGCGCCCGCGATACCACGCGGCGAATACGCCGCGGCCTTGCGCTGATCCCGGAAGACCGGCAACGCGAGGGATTGGTCCAGGTGCTATCCATCGCCTCCAACCTGACGCTGGCGAGCCTTGGCCGCTTCACCCGCCTCTTCCATATCGACAGCGGCGCCGAGAAGAATGCCATTCGCGATGCGATCAGGGATCTTTCCATCAAGGCGCCGAACCCGGACTTCGAGGTGACGTCGATGTCGGGCGGCAACCAGCAGAAGGTGGTGATCGGCAAGGCGCTGATGACCAACCCGAAAGTGCTGCTGATGGACGAGCCGAGCCGCGGGATCGATGTGGGTGCCAAAGCGGATGTGTTCCGCACCATGCGCCGGCTCGCAGCAAACGGGCTCGCCATCCTGTTTTCGACCTCTGACCTCGAGGAGGTCATGGCGCTTTCCGATCGCATCGCGGTTTTAAGCAACGGCCAACTGGTCGCCGTTTTCGCGAGAAACGAGGCGACGGAAGACGCAATCATCGCGGCCTCGGCCAAGGGACATGGACATCAAGGGAAACTCGCGTCATGACGGCGGCCACCTCATCCACTTCTTCGCCGACGAGCGCGAACGGTTCTTTGCTCCTGACATTGATGAAGCTCAGAACATTCATCGCCCTTTTCGCCGTTATCATTTTCTTCGCGATCTTCGCTCCGAACTTCACCTCGACAGCGAACATGATCCTGATGTCGAAGCACGTTGCGCTCAATGCCTTCCTCGCCATGGGCATGACCTTCGTCATCATCACCGGCGGCATCGATTTGTCAGTGGGATCGATCGTCGGGCTTTGCGGCATGGTCGCCGGCGGGTTGATCCTTTACGGTATCGAGCTGCCAATCGGCTATACGATCTACTTCAACCTCTTCGAGATTGTGTTGATCACGCTATCGATCGGGTTGCTGATCGGCCTGATCAACGGCCTGCTGATCACCAAGCTCAATGTCGCCCCCTTCATCGCGACGCTCGGCACGCTGTATATCGCGCGCGGCTTGGCTCTGCTTTCCTCGGATGGCCAGACCTTTCCAAACCTTGTCGGGCGACCCGAGTATGCAACGACCGGCTTCGACTTCTTCGGTGCAGGGCGCATTCTCGGCCTGCCGGTGTCGATCTGGCTTCTGATTGTCGTCGCGCTCCTTGCCGCCTATGTCGCGCGCTCGACGCCAATTGGCAGGCATATCTTCGCCGTCGGCGGCAATGAACGCGCGGCACGCATGTCCGGTATCCGCGTCGATGTCGTGAAGATTTCCGTCTACATGTTCTCCGGCCTCTGCGCCGCGATCGTTGGTGTCATCATTTCCTCGGAGCTGATGGCTTCCCATCCGGCGACGGGCGAAAGCTTCGAGCTCAACGCGATCGCCGCGGCCGTCCTCGGCGGCACCTCAATGTCAGGCGGACGCGGGACAATCGGCGGCACGATCATCGGCGCCTTCGTCATCGGCATCCTGTCGGATGGATTGGTGATGATGGGCGTCTCCTCCTTCTGGCAGATGGTCATCAAGGGGTTGGTGATTATCATCGCTGTCGTTGTGGATCAGGCGCAACGCCGTCTGCAGCAGCGGGTTACTCTGATGCAAATGGCAAAGGCAGGTTGAAATGACGGGATTGAAAGGTGCATTGATCGGTTGCGGGTTCTTTGCGATCAATCAGATGCACGCCTGGAACGATGTCGACGGCGCCAAGATCGTTGCGATCTGTGACCGCGATCCGGATAGGCTGAAGATAGTCGGTGATCGGTTTGGCATTGAGCGGCGCTACCATGACGCGAATGCCCTGTTCGCGGACGGCGGCTTCGATTTCGTTGATATCGCCACGACGGTTCAAAGCCACCGGGTCCTTGTTGAAATGGCCGCGCAGCACAAGGTGCCTACGATTTGCCAGAAGCCATTCGCCAAAACCCTGACCGATGCAAGGGCAATGGTCGCAGCGTGCCGGGTGGCAGGTATTGCGCTGATGATACACGAGAACTTTCGCTGGCAGACACCAATCCAGGCTGTGCATAAGGTTCTGGATGCAGGATCGATCGGAACGCCGTTCTGGGGTCGCTTCTCTTTCCGTTCCGGTTACGATGTCTTTTCGGGCCAGCCGTACTTAGCGGAGGGTGATCGATTCATTATCGAGGATCTCGGGATACACACGCTAGATATCGCTCGCTACATCCTTGGTGACGTCCTCACTGTCAGCGCGCGTACCAAGCGCGTTAACCCAAGCATCAAGGGCGAGGACGTAGCGACAATTCTGCTCGACCATGAAAGCGGTGCGACATCGATTGTCGACGTCAGCTATGCCACGAGACTTTCGAGAGAACCTTTCCCTGAGACATTGATCGAGCTCGATGGTTCCGAAGGAACGATCCGCCTGACACAAGGTTACCAACTTGAGGTAACCAACGCCAACGGAACCACGACCACCGACGTATCTCCGAAGCTCCTGTCGTGGGCGTCGCGCCCTTGGCACAACATCCAGGAGAGCGTCTACGCCATCCAGCAACACTGGGTCGATCACTTGAAACTTGGCGTGGAGCACTCAACATCCGGGACCGACAATCTGAAGACGTTTGCACTCGTCGAAGGTGCCTATGAAAGCGCAGCCAGCGGGCAGGTGATCGACGTTAGAGCGATGCTGCGATGACGGTCGACCCCTTCCTGCTCTACGGCACCCGTGTTGTCGAAACGCCACCGGTTCTGCTTAGCGCCGGAAAGCTTGAGGTCGACCTCGTCAATGGCAACCTGCGCACGATCCGCTACGATGGAACCGAGGTGCTGCGAGCGATTTCCTATCTTGTTCGCGACCGGGACTGGGGCACCTACAGCGCCGAGATCGCAGATCTAAAGATCGCGCAAAATGGCGATCTTTTCGAGGTGAGCTATCGGGCCCGATGCAATGGACCGGCGCACACGAGTCTCGTTATCGCCGTCCGCATCCTTGGACGCAGTGGCCACCTCGACTTCGAGGCCGAAGCTGTCTCGGAAACAGGATTCGAGACCAATCGCTGCGGCTTCTGCATTCTCCATCCGATCGTTGGAGTGGCCGGCGCCCAGGCTACCGTCGAGCACGTCAACGGCATGACAGCAGCAACACTGTTTCCTGATTTCATCGAGCCCTGGCAGCCATTCAAGGACATGCGCGCCCTCACCCATGAGGTGATACCTGATGTCACCGCAGAATGTCGCATGGAGGGAGACACGTTCGAAATGGAGGATCAGCGAAACTGGTCGGACGCGTCTTACAAGACCTACGTCAGGCCCCTCGCCTTGCCTTGGCCCTACCAGATCGGTCCAAACACACCCGTCCGGCAAAAGGTGTCGCTGATCATCAGGGATGATCGCACCGACATCTTTCACCCCACGGTAGAAACCTCCGGTGACCCCATCCGACTTGAGCCTGGGAAACGGTCCGGCAAGATGCCTGAGATCGGCCTGGTAGTAACTCCAGAGGAAGCCAACACCACGCTTTCTGCGATCGCTGTCCTTTCGGAAATCGCTCCGCAGGAGCTTCTCTTTCATTTCGATGCCGAGGCTGGCCACGGTGTCGACGATATGAAACGGCTTGCCGCAGTGGCCGCCAAACACACTGGCCGTGCGACCCTGGAGATTGCACTTCCATGCAAGGCGTCTCCGGCGCAAGAAACGGCGCAGATCGCAAGATACCTGCGGGCCGCGTCATTCAAGCCGGATGCGATTATGATCTCACCTTCCGTGGATCGCCAGTCGACTCCGCCCGGCAGCGAATGGCCCGACTGCCCGCCCCTCGAAGAGATCTATGCGGCAGCCCATTCCGCCTTTCCGAGCATGCGCATCGGCGGCGGTATGCTGAGCTACTTTACCGAGCTCAACCGCAAGCGTGTGCCGGACGGGCAACTCGGCTTCATCAGCCACTGTACCAACCCGATCGTCCATGCGGCCGACGATCTCAGCGTCATGCAGACATTGGAAGCCCTGCCCTTCATTACCCGCTCCGTGCGCGCCATTTACGGCGAGATGCCATACCGGATCGGTCCATCGACCATACCGATGCGACAAAACCCCTATGGGAGCCGTACGATGGAGAATCCGTCGGGCGGGCGCATCCCAATGGCCAATCGGGATCCTCGTCATAACGGGCGCTTCGCAGAGGCGTTCGCACTGGGCTATGCGATACGCGTCCTCGATGCGAACCTTGAGTGCTTGACGCTCTCTGCGCTGACCGGGCCGTTCGGGTTGATCGCGGGTCCTGGAGAACCAAGCAAGGAAGGCGATCGGCGCCCGTTGTTTAGCACCGTTCGCATACTCGCCGCATTGGCGGGAGCAGCTTGGCGAGAGTGCATCTCATCCTCGCCGTCGAAGATTCTCGCGTTCGCCACCACGGGTGCGGCGGGTTCGCAACTCCACGTCGTCAACCTGACAAGCCAAAAGCAAGAAGTCGATTGCGGCAGGTTCAGGATTGCGTCAACCCATCCAGGGGTTGGCCTCGCCCTTCCCCCGTTCGGCACCGCTCTTCTCCCGCTCTTGGATTGACCTCAGGCACCTCAATTGCATCTATCGTATCGGAGTTCGATCTGGGGAGGTCGGTGTGAAAACCAAGAAACTGATAAATTCCGGCGCGGATGCCGTCGATGAAATGCTGGAGGGCGTGCTGGCGGCTCATCCGGACCACTTGTACGCTGTAGACGGTATGCCTCGCGCAATCGTCTCCAGGAACGGCCCTCGCAAGGGAAAGGTCGGGCTCGTCATAGGCGGTGGTTCCGGCCACGAGCCGACCTTTCTCGGATTCGTCGGCAAGGGACTTGCCGACGCTGCCGCCATAGGGAATGTCTTCGCGTCGCCGCCGCCCGATCCCATCGTCGCATGCGCAAGGGCCGCTGACGGTGGCGCAGGCGTCCTTTTCATGTATGGAAACTACGCTGGCGACGTCATGAATTTCGACATGGCCGCCGAGCTGCTCGCATTGGACGAGATCGAGGCACGGACTGTCTTGACGACGGATGACGTAGCTTCGGCTCCTGCCGACCAGAGCGACAAGCGGCGCGGCGTGGCGGGCAACGTCTTCATATTCAAGGCGGCGGGTGCGGCATGTGACCTCATGTATTCCTTTGATGATGTGGAGCGCGCCGCTCGCTATGCGAATTCACGAACATATACGATGGGTGTTGCCCTTTCCCCTTGTTCGCTTCCGCAAACGCTTAAGCCCAACTTCCTGATCGGCGAAGACGAGATGGAGATCGGCATGGGCATCCACGGGGAGCCCGGTGTAGCTCGCGGTTCGTTGAGATCGGCCGACGAGGTCACCGATCAGTTGATGGACGGCATTCTCCGGGAGATGAGCGCACCTGCTGGCGATCGCGTCGCGGTGCTGGTTAACTCGCTTGGTTCGACGCCCATGATGGAACTCTACATCATGATGCGGCGCGTGAAGTCGCGACTTGATGGCGCCGGGTTGGTGATCCACACGTCACTTGTCGGAAACTACTGTACGTCGCTTGAAATGGCCGGAGCATCGATCACCGTGATGCATCTCGATGATGAGCTGCAGCGACTGATCGATCATCCATGCGATTGCGCAATGTTCAAGAGGTGAGCCGATGGCGATCGCGACCAGGGACCTGCAACAGATGTTTTCGCTGATCGCAGAGGAAATCGGGAAGAACCGCGACCGCCTGTGCGAACTCGACGGGGTGATCGGCGACGGCGATCATGGTCTTGCCATGGATGCAGGTTGGCAAGCCGCGGCCAAGGCCATTGGCGAACTCGACCCGTCACAAGTTGTGCCGACGCCTGCGTTTAACGCTGCTGCCAAGGCGTTCTTGAATGCGGTCGGCGCGTCATCTGGTCCGTTGTATGCGACTGCATTCATGCGTGCGGGCACTGCCGCCAAGGACAAGTCGGATCTATCGGACGATGACTTCCTTTGCGTGTTTAGCGCGATGGCACAGGGAATTCAGGACCGTGGCAAGGCCGAGCTTGGCGAGAAGACTATGATCGATGCGTGGAAGCCGGCGGCCGACGCTGCGTTGGAAGTAAGGCGGATGGGAACCAATCTCTCCGGGTGCCTTGCGGCGGCGGTTGAGGCGGCGCGCAACGGCTGCGAGGCGACGCGTGGCATGATCGCGGCCAAAGGACGCTCCTCCCGGCTAGGGGATCGGGCAATAGGTCATGTTGACCCTGGCGCCGCTTCTGCAGTCATCGTCATCGAAGCGATATCGTCTTTTCTAGCGCGACACGATGATTAGCTCGTCATACCAGTTGACATGTCAATAACCATCTGCAAAAAGGGGGGCGGCTTTACAAGAGGAGGACGGTAATGCTGACCCTATCTACGAAATTGAAGTCTGCGAGCATTGCAATGGCCGTGGCGGCACTGTCCGCAACGCCGGGGCTGGCTGAGGATATCACGCTCTGGACCCTCAATTTCGACAACAACGCTGCAAATGTCGCTTTGAAAAAAGTCGCAACGGACTTCGAGGCTGCGAACCCCGGCACGCACGTTGAAATCGTCCAACGGGCCGTGGATGAGCATAAAACCGCGTTGCGCGTCGCTGCGGGATCCGACAAGGGCCCGGACATCTATTTCAGTTGGGCCGGACTTGGGCTCGGCGGTGAATACGTGAAGGCCGGTCTGTCGCTGCCGCTCGACAAGTACTATTCCGAGTACAAGTGGACCGACGAACTCCTCCCCTCTGCTGCTGCATTCGCTGATCTTTATCCTGGCGGCAAGCACGGCACACCGTTCACCTTCAAGGGCGAGGCGGTGTACTACAACAAAAAGCTGTTTGAGCAGGCCGGCATCAAGGAGGAGCCGAAGACCTACGAAGAACTCCTGGCCGCTGCGGAAAAACTGAAGGGCGCGGGCATCCCTGCCTTCACCTTCGGCGGAACCGTCAACTGGCACGTCATGCGCCTGATGGATGTCATCCTCGAAACGAAGTGCGGCGCCGAGAAGCATGACGCGCTAAAGGCGATGAAGGTCGACTGGACGAAGGAACCGTGCGCAACCGAGGCATTTGCTGAATTCGCGAAGTGGACGAAGGACTACACGCTGCAGCCGTTCATGGGCATCGACAATAAGCAGTCCTACAGCCTGTTCACGGCCGGCCGTGCGGCTATGATGCTGGAAGGCGACTGGCTGGTCAGCCAGCTCGACGGCAGCGGCGCAAACCTCGACGACTATGGGATCTTCCCTTTCCCGACGAACACCGACCGTCTCTATGGGTTTGCCGAGTACAACTATGTCAGCACGAAGAGCAAGGCCCCTGACACTGCAGCCAAGTTCCTCGACTACTTCCTGTCCAACAAGGTTCAGCAGGATCTAGTCGGTCAGATCAGCTCGATCTCGGTCAACAAGAACGTTCAGTACACGAACCAGAAGCCTCTTGAAGCCGAGTGGCTCGACATCTTCAAGAAGTACGCCAAGGTGTACATGAACGGCGACCAGGCTTTCCCGCTTGATGTCACAACGGAGTATTTCCGCATCATCAACGAAGTCGCTTCCGGCAGCGTTGAGCCTGCGGACGCGGCAAAGCAACTCCAGAGCTTCATCGCGAGCCGGACCTAATTCCTCCCAGAGCGCCAGCCGGCCGACGTCAATGTCGGTCGGCTGGTGCACCGTTCAAATGAGCTGGCAGGGTCTCGTCACTGCCAGGAGGAGAGCATGTCACTACGTCAAACGACACATGATCCGCGCATCCAGGCGCTCATTCTGCTCGTTCCAGCGTTGGCAATCTACGCTGTATTCGCCCTTTACCCGATGCTGAACGTCGTGGTTCTGAGCTTCCAGAAATGGAACGGATTGGACGCGAACCGCCAGTTCGTGGGATTTGCGAACTACACGGCAATCTTTACACGCGACCCCGTCTTTTGGGTGGCCTTCCGCAATACGGTCATCTGGACTCTGATGAGCCTGGTCTTTCCGCCGATGGTCGGCCTTCTGTTGGCGCTCAGTCTCAATCAGAAGATCTTCGCACGCAACAGCCTGAGAGCCGTCTTCTACCTGCCAGTTATCATCGCGCCGATCGCCGTCGCGACCATGTGGAAATGGATGTACGATCCTTTTTTCGGGCTCTTCAGCCAGATGCTGACTTCATGGGGCATGCAGGCCTGGATCAAGGACTGGCTTGGTAACAAGGACATCGCCCTCTATTCCGTCTTCGTCGCTTACATCTGGCAGACAGTCGGCTTTTCGATGGTCCTGTTCCTGGCCGGCCTGCAAAACGTTTCCCAGACGCTCGTCGAGGCGGCGCGCATCGATGGCGCCGGCCGCTGGGCGGTGTTCAAGCACGTGACGCTGCCGGCCTTGCGTCCGACGATCACCATCGTACTGGTGCTTTCCATCATCTCGTCCCTCAAGGCGTTTGATATCGTCTACGGCCTCACCGGTGGCGGCCCGGCCCAATCCACGCAGATGCTGGCCCTTTGGGCGTTCACGCAGGCGATGCAGATCTTCGATTTCGGTCGCGGCGCCGCGATCTCGGTCGTCCTGCTGCTGATCACAATGGCGGTTGTCATCCCCTATCTCAGATGGACGCAGAAGCACGAGGAGGTTGACGCGTGACAGCAATCCCGACCGATCCCGCCATTGTGCATCTCGAGGCGCAACCGTCCTCGATGAAGCGTGATCCCATCTTGATCGGCCTGTGGATCGCACTGGTTATCGTGGCGCTGATCTGGGTCGCCCCGTTCGTCTTCATCGTGTTCACGTCCCTGAAGACACCGGCTGCGGTGACGAGTACCGGCGCCTTCATACCGCCGAGCGAACTTGCCTTCGACAACTACAGCGGGGCTTGGAGCCGGGGCAACTTCGCGAACTCGTTTTTCAACAGCGTTATCATCACGGTCATCAAGGTGCCGCTCGGCCTGATGCTGTCTGCGATGGCGGCCTACGCGCTGGCCAAAATCAAGCTCAAGTTCAGCAAGGTCCTTCTCCTGCTCGTCGTCTTCGGCACGATGATCCCCTTTCAGGTGATGCTCGCACCTCTGTTCACTTTGGTGAATTCGTTCGGGCTCATTGACACCTATCCGGGAGTCATCCTTCCCTACATCGCCTTCGGCGTTCCCTACCAGGTCTTCATCCTGCACGGCTTCTTCAAGGGGATTCCCAAGGAGCTGTCGGAAGCCGCGCTCATCGACGGTGCGACCCACTTCACCATCTTCAGGCGGATATTCCTTCCCGTATGCCTGCCCGTTCTCGCGGCGCTGCTCATTCTCGACTTTGTCGCGACCTGGAACGAATTCGCCATGGCGCTGGTGCTTCTGCAAGACCAGCACATGTGGACACTGCCGCTGGGCCTAATGTCGTTCCAGGGACAATTCTCAAGCAACTACGGACAGCTCAACGCCGCCATCGTCATGACGGTTCTGCCGGCGACGATCGTCTACCTGATGTTCCAACGCTACTTCGTGTCCGGCCTCACGTCCGGTGCGGTCAAGGGCTGAGGCAACAATATTATTCTACGAGGAGAGAATTCAATGTCCAATGCAACGGTCGAAAAATGGGGCGTGTTCGAGGCCTCCTTCCAAGGGCCCTCCACCGGCAATCCCTATCTCGACGTGGCATTCGATGCCATCTTTACGCACAAGAGCCGCGAGGTACGGGTTCCAGGCTTTTACGATGGCAACGGAACCTACCGTGTGCGCTTCATGCCTGATGTCGAGGGTGAATGGTCTTTCCGCACCCGCTCCAGGACCGCAGCACTTGACGCAAAGACTGGAGCCTTGATCGCCACCACGCCGTCGTCTGCCAACCACGGCCCGGTGCGAGTACGCAACAAGTTCCATTTCGCCTATGCCGACGGCACGCCGTTCTTCTCGTTCGGTACAACTTGCTATGCCTGGACGCATCAGCCGCTTGAAATGCAGCAGCAGACGCTTGAGACGTTGAAGAAGACGAAGTTCAACAAGATCCGCATGGGCGTCTTCCCGAAGGACTACCCCTACAACGTCAATGAGCCACTCTATGCCTGCTTCGAAAAGGGCGCTGACGGCAAGGAAGACTTCGACCGTCCAAATCCAGTGCTCTTCCAGCACTTCGACAGCCGAGTTGCAGCGCTGTGCGAGCTTGGGATCGAAGCCGACATCATCATCTTCCACCCCTACGACCGCTGGGGCTACGCAGATATGTCAGCCGAGCAAGACTACCGCTACGTCACCTATCTCGCGGCACGTCTGTCGGCTTTTCGGAATGTCTGGTGGTCGCTTGCCAATGAGTATGACTTCTTGATCGACACGAAACCGATGGAGCAGTGGGATCGCTACTTCCACATTCTGGAAGAAAACGATCCGTACCAGCATTTGCGCTCAATCCATAATGGCGACGTGACCGCGAATTTCGACCACCGCAAGCCTTGGGTCACGCATACGTGCATCCAAAACCCCGACGTGAAGCGTACCCAGGAATGGCGCAACGCCTATGGCAAGCCTGTCGTCAACGACGAGCCGGAATATGAAGGCGACATCCTGCAGTCCTGGGGCAATCTCTCCGCCCAGGAACTGGTGCACCGCTACTGGATTACGCTGACGCGCGGCGGCTATGCCGGCCATGGCGAGACCTATTCGCATCCTGAGGATCTAATTTGGTGGGCAAAGGGCGGCGAGCTACGCGGCGAGGCCTGGAAGCGCATCGGCTTCCTGCGGGACCTGCTCGAAGCCGACGTGAAGCACGGACTGGAGCCGCTCGACATCATCGGCGAGTGGCCCTGGTCGCGCGTCTCGGGCGCACGGGACGGCGACGGCGATTTCCGCCTGATCTATCTGGGTGAGCATCAGCCGGTCATCTGGTCCTCGGGCTTGCCGCTCGACGGCACCGACTACGAGGTCGATATCATCGACACCTGGGAGATGACGATCACGCCGGCCGAGAAGGTCGAGGCACCGGTGCCGCACCCCACCCGTCATGGCGCAATCGTGCGGGGTGGAAAGCCCGATGCCGCCTTTGGCGTGGTGATTCAGCGCAAGCCGTATCAGGCGCTACGCGTTCGCAGAATGCGCTAGTTTAGGGGTTCCAAATGTCTGGATTGAACATCAAGAACGTCAAGAAGTCCTTCGGCTCGGTCGACATCATCCATGGCGTCGATGTCGATATTGCCGATGGCGAATTCGTCATTCTTGTCGGCCCCTCCGGCTGCGGCAAGTCCACGCTGTTGCGAATGATCGCCGGGCTCGAGGAGATCTCGGCTGGCCAGATCAGCATCGACGGCAGGGTCGTCAACAATCTGCAGCCGAAGGACCGCAATATCGCAATGGTCTTCCAAAACTACGCGCTTTATCCGCAGATGACGGTTGCCCAGAACATGGGCTTTGCGCTTGAACTTGCTGGCGTGAAGCGACCGGAAATCGACAAGAAGGTCAGCGAGGCCGCAGCCATCCTTGGACTGCAGCCTCTGCTCGAGCGCAAACCCGCCCAGTTGTCCGGCGGACAGCGACAGCGCGTCGCCATGGGGCGCGCCATCGTTCGAGATCCCAAGGTGTTTCTGTTCGACGAACCCCTCTCGAACCTCGACGCCAAGCTCCGTGTCAAGATGAGGGCCGAGATCAAGGCACTCCATCAGCGCCTGAAGACGACAATCGTATACGTCACTCATGATCAGATCGAAGCCATGACCATGGCAGACAAGATCGTCGTTCTGCAGGGTGGTCGCGTCGAGCAGATCGGCAGCCCTCTGGAGCTGTACGATCGGCCGCGGAATGTGTTCGTCGCCGGCTTCTTGGGTTCGCCCGCGATGAACTTCCTGGAGGGAAGTCTACAGGATTCTGGCGGTCCCTTGTTCACCTTGACGGGCGGTTCGCGAGCGAAACTGTCACGCGCGCCAAGCGCGTCGGCACGCAGGCCGTTGGTGCTCGGGATCCGACCGGAAGACATTGCGCTGGGCGGCGAGGATGGTGTTGACGCGGTCGTCAAGGTCGTCGAGCCTACCGGCTCGGAAACCCACGTTGCCGTCGACGTGGAAGGCAAGGAACTCACATGGGTTGTCCGCGAACGTGTCGAGCTTGTTCCCGATCAGCGCGTGAAGCTTTCCTTTGAAACTGCCAAGGTTCATTTCTTCGACCAGCAGACTCAGCAACGTCTCGACGCTTAGTCCGGCATAGAGAACTTGCATTGACCAAACCGGAATTCTTGACGCTGTGCCTATACCCCCGAGTGGGAGAAATCGCCATGGAGGTTTCGCAATATGCGCTCGACGGCGCGGGCAAGGTCTGGGGCCGCATGCTTTCGGAGCGAGATCCCTGCCCCCTTGGACGCCCGGCCCTTGGGACACGGTCGCACTGACGCGTGCAAAGGAGCCCTTGCAAGCTTCCGAGCACGATATTGGATTTCATTGAGCGGGGGACGCGTGACAAGCGCGCTATCATGCATATGGAGGGGTGGCCCACCGAGCGCTCCTGCCTATCTCTTTGCCATGACAACAAGCTAGCAGGCGACCACCATGAGCCGTGTCTTCATTACAGGATCCACCGACGGTCTCGGATTGGCTGCGGCGCGCACCTTGATGAACGACGGGCATGAGGTCGTGTTGCATGCTCGGTCCAACGACAGGGCGTTGGCCGTGGCATGCCTGCGACCCAGAGCTTTGGCGGTCGTCGTCGGCGATCTTAGCAGCGGCGCGGAGACGCGTTCCATCGCGGAACAAGTCAACGAGATCGGGCGGATGGACGCCGTCATCCACAATGCCGGCATCTACTCCGAGAGAAGTCGGGGGGGCACGCCCGAGGGTCACGCGAAGATTCTGGCGGTCAACACGTTGGCACCATACCTGCTCACGGCCTTGATCGATCGACCCGATCGTCTGGTCTATTTAAGCAGTGGCATGCACCAGAGTGGTGGTGGGTCGATTGACGACATCGACTGGAAAATGCGCGCTTGGAATACAAGCCAGGCCTATTCCGAAAGCAAGCTCCATGTCGCCACCATCGCGGCGGCCGTTGCGCGGTACTGGCCTGAGGTCCTCAGCAATGCTGTGGATCCCGGCTGGGTGCCCACGAAGATGGGCGGGCCTGGAGCGCCCGATGATCTCAAGATGGGCTATCAGACCCAGACATGGCTCGCGACAAGCGACGACGAGGCCGCCAAGACAAGCGGTGGCTACTGGTATCACCGCCGGCAGCGTCAACCAGCCGCAGAAGTCACGGACGCGGCCTATCAGGACAGGCTTATGGACAAGCTGGCAGATCTCACGGGCGTCAGGCTATTTGACTTAATATCAAGCCGATTGCCTTGATATCAAGTTCAGTTGACCTGAGTGGCGGGTGCCTGGTTCACTATCCGGTGGCACTTGTTGCCACAAAATAGAAACTCAGGTCCCGGTCTCACGCCTTTGCGGAGATCGCACTCAGTTCCTCGAGGTCGAGGTCCCGTTCAAGTTCCTGCAACGTTTCATCATCGATCTCACCAGCACGATGAAGGCGGATTAGTTCCCGGCGTCCAGATGCTACTGCTTCAAGAACGACGTCGAAATGGGCATGGAGAACCGGCACGTAGTGTTCGGTCCGTGCGGCATAGTCGACGATCGCCGTTGCCCTGCGCTGATACTGCTCCAGCAATCGAGGATGGATGAGTTTTCCTTCGGCGTCGTATGCCAGATCTTGTATGGTCGTCAGTTGCGCCTGGGCCATTGCAGCTTCGGCCTCACTCATTGTGAGGCGGGCCCTTTCCGAGTCCTGTTCGGTCAGCTTCGCCCAGGCGATGACGCGCCCCAGCGTCGTGCCCTGCACGAGCACCGTTCCCAAGATCGCGGCGAACGACGTTACCAGGATAAAGTCGCGGCCGGGAAATCCCTCCGGCAAGCTGAGGGCAAGGGCAAGCGTGACGACGCCGCGCACGCCCGCCCAGCTAAGGACGGTGGCGCCACCGACGCCGAGAGGCCGCGTTCGGGCCAGCCCCGAGGCAGTGCAGAGCTTGATGAGAAGATCGGATCCGAAAATCCAGGCAAAGCGCGCGACGACGAGCGTGACCAAAATCGCAATGGCCGGCAGTCCCATTGTCGCAACCACCGTGCCAAAGCCACCACCGCGCTCGACAACGTCCCGCAAGGACAGGCCGATCAATATGAAGACCGCAGCCTCCATCAGGAAGACCATGACGGTCCAGAACGACGTCCCTCGCATGCGCGTCGCTGCCGAAAGTACAGTGTGCTGGTGCCAGGCCGCGATCAGGCCGGTGGTGACGGTGGCGATAACGCCTGAAACGTGAAGCAGTTCTCCAAGCAGATAGGAAATCCAAGCGAGCAGCGTTGTGGCTGCAATGATGAGGTATTCGTCGCCGAGACGGCGGACGAACTTCACCCATGCGGTTCCGACAACGACGCCGACGACAGCACCACCAACCGCCAGCAGGAGGAAGGAGCCAACCGCCCCTACCGAACTGAAGGTACCTGTCGCGACGGCGGCAACCGCAAATCGGAAAAGCACCAGGCCGCTCGCATCGTTCAGGAGGCTCTCGCCTTCCAGCAGAATCTGGAGCCGACGGGGCAGCCTTACGCGCTCCAGCACGGCGCGGGCGGAAACGGCGTCGGGCGGCGATACGATCGCGCCAAGCGCCGCGCAGGCAGCCCACGGAAGCGACGGGAAAAGGAGATGGGTCACCACGGCCACGACGGCGCAGGTGAAGAACACCGCCCCCACGGCGAGCGACGCGATGCCTACCATGTGACGGCGCAGTCGTTCCACAGCGATGGACCAAGCGCCGTCGAGCAGAAGCGGCGGGAGGAAGATGACGAGCACCAGCTCTGGATTGACGGTGATTGCAGGCAGACCCGGCAAGAACGCGAGTGTCGCCCCGCCAGCAAGCAATGCGACCGAGGGCGGCAGTCCAAGTCTGTGCGCCGCGTAGTGGAGCGCGATGATCGCAAGAAACATCGCGATCACCAGTTCAAACAAGTGAGTTCCATCCATGCTTACCCCCGACATGGTCCTCGTCTCGAGGGGCTCATCAAAGGACTTGTCCAATCAAAGCGCAACACCGCACATCGATCTGACGCAGATTGCTGAAGACTTCATTGCCTTCAGCGAGGCTCGAAGACCGGAATCCTCAAGGAGGTCGTGGTCAGGTCAGCAACGTTCAACTCTCGCCGTTTACATCCATCGTCCAGGAGCGATGGCGCACTGCAATGCCGTGACCGATGCGGCAGCCTGAAGACCCAGCTAACTTTGAACAGACGACCGATAACGTGACATCATGCCGGTGTTGTGTCTTGGGGCCCACAACCTGCGATGCGCGATTTTGGACAATCGTATTTGCGATGCTATGACGTAACAGCGGTTAGTGGCGAAGCGCACACGGGCGGAACGCGCATGTCGACGGCAGTTGCTATTCTCGGGGGTATCGGGCTTTTCCTGCTCGGTATGACCGTCATGACTGACGGTCTAAAGGCGCTGGCGGGATCTGCACTGCGTATTGTTCTCGGCAAGGCCGCCGCAACACCGCTCTCAGGGGCCTTCTGGGGCGCCATCGTCACATTACTTGTACAGTCGTCGAGCGCGGTAACGATGACGACGATTGGCCTCGTCAGCGCCGGGCTCTTGACATTTCCGCAGGGGCTTGGCCTCGTGTTCGGCGCAAATGTGGGCACGACGGGAACGGCCTGGCTCGTGGCGCTGATTGGTGTGCGCGTCTCGCTTTCAACCTATGCGCTACCGATTATCTTCTTTGGCGCGCTAGCCAGGCTGTTGGGGGGTAGACGGATCGCGGCGACAGGCGGTGCGCTCGCAGGATTTGCGCTGGTACTCTATGGGTTGACCACCCTACAGCAGGGCATGGGAGGCCTCGCCGAAAGTCTGCATCCGTCCGACCTGCCCGCCGTCCTCGGCACACCGGGTATCGGCTGGATGGAAGGATCGCTAGGTCTCATGAGCTTGATCGTCGTTGGCTTGGCGATGACCGCAGTCATGCAGTCGTCGACGGCTTCGATCGCCGTTACCATTTCGGCTTTCTACGCCGGTGCGGTGGGCCTCGAGCAGGGCACAGCCCTGATCATCGGTCAGAACATCGGAACGGCGACGAGCTCCGCATTGGCAGCCATAGGTGCCAGCACAACGGCCAAGCGCCTGGCTCTTGCCTATGTGCTATTCAAGCTCATCGCAGCGCTTATCGCAATCGTCGCCTTTCCGATCACGGCCCCAGTAATGAAGGCCTTCACCACATCGCTCGATGGGATGACGCTCCTTGCCGCCTACCACACGGCCTATAACGTGGTGGGTGTCGCAGTGCTCCTTCCGGCGACACAGCGGTTCACCCGTATCGTGGAGCGGCTCCTGCCCTTCAAGCAGACAGCGCTTCAGCGAGCGCTCGATCCAAGCGCGCTTGCCAGTCCGGTGGTTGCGATAGAAACCGCCCGGCGTGTCATTGCCGGCGTGCTCGGGAGGACTGCAGCTTCCGTTTCCGCAATGCTTTCTGGTGGAGCCGTCCCATCGGCGCCGGCAGCTGAGGCGCAGGCCGCACTTTTGGAAGTACGGGCTTTCCTGTCCGAGTTAAGGGAAGGGCCTGAGACAGATGCCGAGCGCCTGCGTATGACGAGCACGCTGCACGCACTCGACCACGCCTCGCGTCTCGTGGAAATCTTAGCCGACGACAGTTCGCCCGGAAACCCGGCTCAGGCCACCGGCGGCCTGCGGGCTACAGAGCTATGCGCACGGGCCATGCGTGCGGCACTGGCAACCGGTGGCTCCATCACCTCGGAGTCTGCTCTCAGCACAAAAGCCGCCTCCATCGGCTGGAGCGTTTCGACCGAGGTCGCCGCAGCGCTCGATGACGCAGGGGCAGCATCATGCGAGCTCGAGGCCCTGCAGCGCAACCATCGCACCGCGGCCCTTGCCTCCGTCGCACAGGGGCAACTGACTGCTGCGGACGCCCTTACGCGGATCGAGGCTGTCCGACGGCTTGACCAAATCGCGCATCATGCCTGGCGTTCGGCTGCCCACCTGCTCGGCCGAGGCGTTAATGCCGATTGAGGCTTGCGGCGAGGCCCAAGAGCGGATGGGCTTATGACATGTGCCACCGTGCCGCTTTGCTAGTGGATAGTTAAAGTCGCGCGGCCAACTTCGCCTCCGTCTTCTCGACGGCTCGAAATCTCCTCGTCGTACCGCATCACAACCGCTCAGGGCTCGCCCTACATTCACCCGCATCCGCGCCGTGGCGCGTGGTAGACGGCGACGGGCGCGCTGGATGGCTGCCAGGTCGACCGCAGAGCCACAAATTGGAAGTCAAAGGGATCGGCCTGCTCAGCTGCTGGCAAATTCCAGCAGTGGCCCGATGTCATGATTATCCGCAGTGCGTAACGCGGAAACGTAACGTGCTCGCAGTTCACCGACATCGGCCAAGCTGCCGCTGCCCCAATTGAACGGCTTGCCGCCGAGCCGTTCAATCACAAGATCAGCAGCCAAGCGCGCGTGACGGCCGTTCCCATTTGGAAACGGGTGAATAGCGACAAGGCGATGATGGAGTCTGATCGCGATCTCGTCCGGTGGAAAGGTCTTCTGCGCAATCCAGTAGCGGATGTCGCTCAAGAGGTTCGCGAGCTCTGTTCCGATGCGATAGGCCTGTATGCCGATGTTGCGCTCAGTTGTTCGGAACGTGCCTGCCCATTGCCAAACTTCCCCAAACATGCGCGTGTGCAATGCTCGCATGAAGTCTCCGCTAAGCAGCCGCTCAAGCGGCACACGTCGTCGGCCGCGTGCCCACGCCGCACCCTCAACGATGTTTTCTTGTTCGGCCTCGTTAAGTAGTGCTCATCAGTTCATGGGCTGATTTTCAACAGAACCTATCAGCCTATAGCATGAAGCCGTGGCCGCGGAATCAGGCCCTAACATGACTTCTGTGCATAAATCTCAGTCCACAGCGTGAGTCTGCCCTACGATAGCGTCGCCGTAACTTCGTTGGGCACGGGTTGGGTGGGACACCGATCTCGCGCAGGACTTGGCGGATCTCCTCCGAGGTCGACGACAGCCTGCCACCGACCCTCGATCCGCGGAACATCGATCTACCGTTCAAGCCAGCTATGAGTTCGCATGCCAACAAGCCGAAACGGTCTCCATGCCCAGGGGCAAAGTTCTCAGTTTGCGCTCACTGATTATGAGGCCCGAGTCGTCTGGACATGCCGGTTAGCGACGACATGGCGCTGCCGCATCCGATCGCCTACCCTATCGACATCAGGCTGGCATTGCCTCCGGCTGCGGCGGTGTTGATTGAGGTGGATACCTCCTCCAGGAGCCAGTTGAGGCAGTAAGCATCTGGATCGCGTTCAAGCTGCTCGGTCGGGGCGGACTGGGTGAGCAGCAAAGGACCAGGCATCGCGGCGAGTTTTGCGAGCATGGCCGAGACCCTCTCGGCGTCGCCTTCGATCAGAGCGCCGGCCATTGGGTTGGGATGGGCCGATGCCTCCTGCCAGGAAACCCGCTGCGCGACACTGACGGGAACGCCGTTCAACGTCGAACGGAGGCTGTCGTCGCCATCGATGACCGCGCTGTTGCCAGTGGCGAGAGCCGCCGAGATCTGGCGAATGAGGCCGGTGCGAGAGGACGGAGCGCACAGGATTTCGCCGCGAGGATGAAGCGCATAGAGGTTGCGCTCACCGACGGGACCGGCAAGTTCGGTTTCGAGCCCGAGGGCCGACTGGCTGCCGAGATGGCGTGCCATTTCCGCGTCTTCCGACAGGCCCTGTTGGTCCAGCCACTTGGCAAAGTCTGAAAGAGCGGGATCGCTATAGACGGAGCTATGTTGCGGGGGAATCGGCGGCGTCTTGACCAGCCGCCCCAGATAGAGTGGCCCCCCGGCCTTGGGGCCGGTGCCGGAAAGACCGCGGCCGCCGAAGGGTTGGACGCCGACGACGGCGCCGATGACGTTGCGGTTTACGTAGAGATTGCCGGCCTTGACCTGCGAGGTAACGATCGCGATCGTTTCATCGAGCCGCGTGTGGAGGCCGAAGGTCAGGCCGTAGCCGGTCGCGTTGATCTCGTCGATCAGGCGGCCGAGGTCCTGGCGCCGCCACCGGATGACATGCAGGACGGGACCGAAGACCTCGCGCTTCAACTCCGAAATCTTGCTGATCTCGATGATCGTTGGCGCCACGAAGGTTCCATTCTTGGTCGCATCCGGCAGTTCAACGCGCTCGACAGCGCAGCCGGCAGCGCCCATGGCGGCGACGTGCGCCTCGATGATGTTCTTGGCGTCGACGGTGATCACCGGGCCGATATCGGACGCAAGCCGGTTGGTGTTGGCGATCGAAAGCTCGCGCAGCGCGCCCTTCAACATGGTCAGCGTGCGATCGGCGACATCTTCCTGCAGGCACAGGATACGCAGTGCCGAGCAGCGCTGTCCGGCGCTGTCGAATGCCGAGGCGATCACGTCGCCAACGACCTGTTCAGCAAGCGCCGAGGAGTCGACGATCATGGCGTTTTGACCGCCGGTTTCGGCGATCAACGGGATCGGCTTGCCGTCCTTTGAGAGGCGCTTGGCAAGTTCCGCCTGGATGATGCGGGCGACCTCGGTGGAGCCGGTGAACATGACAGCAGCGGTTTCCGGCGCTGCGACCAGGGCGGCCCCTACCCTTCCGTCTCCGGGAACCAGTTGGACGACTTCGGTGGGAATGCCGGCGTCGTGCAGGATACGAACTGCCTCGGCAGCAATCAGCGGTGTCTCTTCCGCGGGCTTGGCAAGAACCGGGTTGCCGGCGACAAGAGCGGCAGCGACCTGCCCGGTAAAGATTGCCAGCGGAAAGTTCCAGGGGCTGATGCACACGACCGGTCCGAGCGGCGCATGCGCCGGCCCAAGCGTGCGGCGCGTCTGCTCGGCATAGTAGCGAAGGAAGTCGATCGCCTCGCGCACTTCGGCAACCGCGTTCAACAGCGATTTGCCGGCTTCGCGGATGATGAGACCCAGCAAGGTCTCCATTTTCGCTTGCATGATATCGGCAGCGCGATCAAGCAATCCTGCCCTTTCAACCGGTGCTACCGATGCCCAGGACGACGCGGCTTCCAGCGCGATCGCGGCTGCCGCCGCGGCCTCTTCGGCGGTCGCTTCGCGCACGGTGCCGACAGCGTCTCGGCTGTCGGCCGGGTTGAGGACGTCGCGGGCCGCTGATCCCTTCCCCGTCTGGCTGGTTGGCGCGGCCGTCCACAAGACCGTGGCGCTTACTTTCAATGTTTCTGTCAGCGCCTGCAGAGAGGTTTCATTGGAGATATCAAGGCCGGCAGAGTTGCGGCGCTGACCGTACAGGTCGCAGGGAAGCGCGATCTTGTCGTGCTTCTGACCGGGTACCTGCATTTTGGCGACGATCTCGACAGGATCGGCAACAAGCTCATCGATCGAGACATTGGGGTCAGCGATCCGGTTTACGAACGACGAGTTGGCGCCGTTTTCAAGAAGACGGCGCACGAGGTAGGCAAGCAGGGTTTCATGGGTGCCCACGGGCGCGTAGATGCGGCACGGACGGTTGAGGTTCTGCCGACCGACAACCTCGTCGTACAGCGGCTCACCCATGCCATGCAGGCACTGGAACTCATACTTGCCGACATAATAGTCGGAGCCAGCCATGTGGTAGATGGTGGCGAGCGTCTGCGCATTGTGGGTCGCAAACTGCGGGAAGACCGCATCGGTTGCAGCAAGCAGCTTCTTGGCGCAGGCGATGTAGGAGACGTCGGTATAGATCTTGCGGGTAAAGACGGGGAAGTCTTCAAGGCCATCGAGCTGCGCGCGCTTGATTTCGGCGTCCCAATAGGCGCCCTTGACGAGGCGAACCATGATGCGGCGACCAGCGCGGCGGGCAAGATCGATGACATAGTCGAGCACGAAGGGACAGCGCTTGCCGTAGGCCTGGACAACAAAGCCCATTCCGTTCCAGCCGGCAAGGCCTTCATCGAGGCACAGCGTCTCGAGGATATCCAGCGACAGTTCCAGCCGATCCGCCTCCTCGGCATCGATGTTAAGGCCGATGTCATAGGACTTGGCGATCACGGCAAGTGCCTTCACCTTCGGCAGCAGCTCGCTCATGACGCGCGCGCTTTGAGCTCTCGAATAACGTGGATGCAGGGCCGAAAGCTTGATCGAGATGCCGGGCCCTTCGTAGATGCCGCGTCGGTCGGAAGCCTTGCCGATGGCATGGATCGCAGCTTCGTAGTCCTTATAGTAGCGTTCGGCATCCGCGCCCGTGGTGGCGGCCTCGCCGAGCATATCGTAGGAATAGCGGAAGCCACGCTGTTCCAGAGGCTTCGCCCGCTGCAGCGCCTCGTCGATCGTCTCGCCGGTGACGAACTGCTCGCCCATCATGCGCATCGCCATGTCGACGCCGCGGCGGATGACAGGCTCCCCGCAGCGTGCGATCAGGCGGGTGAGCGCGGCTGAAAGGTTGCGATCGTTGACCGTGGAGGTGAGTTTGCCGGTGACGACCAGCCCCCAGGTCGCCGCATTCACGAAGAGCGAACGACCGCCGCCCAGATGCGACTTCCAATCGCCTTCGGCGATCTTGTCGCGTATCAGGGCATCGCGCGTCGCCGTATCGGGAATGCGCAGCAGCGCTTCGGCGAGACACATCAGCGCAACGCCCTCCTGACTCGAGAGCGAATATTCGTGGACGAGACCTTCGACGCCGGTGCCCTTGTGCTTGGCGCGAAGCGCCTCAATGAGCTTGCGAGCGGTTGCGGCGGCGCCCTGCCTGACCTTTTCCGGAAGCGTTGCGGCGTCAATGAGGCGCGGGACACAAACGGTCTCCGGCGTACGGTAAGCCGCTGTAATAGCCCGGCGCAGATCGTTTTGCGGTCGGATCTCCGGCGCAAAGCCCTCGAAGGGATTTGCAGTGCCGCTAGGCTGCGCGTTAACGGTTTCGTTCGCCACCGGATCGTTGGTGATCGTCATGTCTTTGCTCCACAAAAGGATAGTGGTCGAACATAGCAGCTCCCATGAAGGTGATTTCACTTGAAATTGGCTTTGCGGGATTATATTTGCCTAATTTGGGCGCAAAAACAGAGGCAATATCGTGAATAATACCGCAAACGGAAGGGAAATCGACCAATTCGACCACAAGATCATCGACGCCCTTGTCGCCGACGGCCGCATGTCCATTACCGACCTCGCCAAAAAGGTCGGTTTGTCAAACACGCCCTGCCAGGTCAGATTAAAGAGATTGATCGAAGATGGCTATATTCTTGGCTTTCGCGCGATCGTCGATGTAAGGAAACTCGGTAAGAATCACGTCGCATTCACTGAAGTAAAGCTCTCCGACACGCGCGAGCATGCGCTGAAGGCCTTCAATATCGCCGCGCGCAAGCTGCAGGAGGTCGAGGAGTGCCACATGATCGCCGGCGCTTTCGACTATCTCTTGAAGATTCGCACGTCAGACATCGCCAATTACCGTCTCGTGCTCGGCGAGAAGATATCGAGCCTTCCTTTCGTTGCCAGCACGTCGACTTTCGTGGCCATGGAAGCCGTCAAGGAGAACGGCGCGTGACGATGGACCTGTTCTCTTAACGCCTCCCTTCAAGCCGTCTGCCTATTGGAGAGCAATAAGCGCTCGCTGAATATTACCCATTTACAACTAACATGTCAGTCTGCTACGTCTAACACATCGACTGGGAGAATTGACATTGACTGAGAAGTTCGGGCTTTCCGTTGCGCTTGCCACGCCGTTCGACGCCAAGGGCTGGATCGACGTTAATGTGATGATTGCACAGGCAAAACAATGCCTTGCATCAGGATGTGAAAGCGTCACGCTATTTGGCACGACCGGCGAGGGATCCTCGATAGGTACGCAGGAACGTGAGCATATCCTCACTGCATTTCTCAATGCCGGCTTCGCTCCTGAAAAGATCGTTATGGGCGTGCTGGTCGATGCTGCCGAGGATGCTGCGGCTCAGGCTGGAAACGCTCTTTCGCGCGGTGCGCGCAACATCCTGTTGGCCCCGCCCTCCTACTTCAAGAATGTCAGCGATGACGGCCTCTTCAAGTGGTTCTCTGCTGTCTTTGCCATCCTGGGCGACAAGGCGCGCGACGTCATCGTCTACAATATTCCGTCGGTAACCATGGTACCGCTGACTGTGTCGCTGATCGGGCGTTTGCGTGCAGCTTTCCCAGCGGTCATCGCCGGCGTCAAGGATTCCTCCGGCGACTGGCCGTACACCGAGAGCCTTCTGAAGGCCCATGGCGATCTCATCATTCTGATCGGCGATGAGCGCCACCTTGCAAAAGGCGTGCGCCTCGGCGGCCAGGGCGCGATCTCCGGTATGGCGAACTTCCTGCCTGGCGAGGTGAAGCTGATGGCGACAGAAGGCAGGGATGATGCCCGCGTAGAGGGTTTTGTCGCCGAGCTTCTGAAATATCCGGTTACGGCGGCCGTCAAAGCTATGGTGGCTCGCCTCACCGACGATGAGATGTGGCTTGCAGTTCGCCCGCCACTCGTTTCAATTTCCACCGAGGGACAGGAACAGCTTGCTCTTGCCTTCGATGCGCTTTTCCGCTCCAAAGCAGCATAGGCGCCATGTACGAGGGGGAGGCAATGGACGGAATGGACGAGCAGCCAACGCTGCGGGAAAAGGCGTATGAGAGCTTCACACGCCACCTGCTGGCTCGCGACGTGCGTCCGGGCCAGTTCGTCTCCCAGCGTCGTCTTGTCGAACTGACCGGACTGACGCTTGCGGCAATCCGTGAACTTATCCCGCGGCTTGAGGCGGAAGGGCTGATCAAGACGGTCCCACAGCGCGGCCTGCAGATCGCTCATATCGACCTCAACCTCATTCGCGAGGCTTTCCAGCTTCGGCTATTCCTGGAGAAGGAGGCGGTCGCACTCTTCACGCGCTCCGCGTCCGATGAGGCGATCGCTGAGCTCTTGAAGCAGCATCGCGATATTGCCGACGCAATCGCCAATGGCGACGCCTCCCATGAGCTGGAAGTGCGCGCTCAAGCCGTCGACTGGGGCATGCACGACGCCTTTATCGACGCGCTTGGCAATACGATCATTTCCAACGCCTACCGGGTTAATTCAATCAAAATGCGCCTGATCAGTCAGGAGCGCTTCCGCATCGATGGACGTGTTGGCCCGGTCATGGGAGAGCACTTGAAGGTTCTGGAGGCGATCGAAAGGCGGTCGGCCGAGGATGCGGTCAACAACCTCGCCGCCCACATCAACCACGCGAGGGATCGCGCGCTGAAGATCTAGTAGATAACAAGCCGGCGATGAGGAGATCGACGGCAACAAGAGGAGGAGTTACATGCCAGCATCATTCCTGAATCCCACCCGGCGCGGCTTTCTCGCCGGTACCGCGGCCCTCGGTGCCAGCAGCCTCATAGGCATTCGATCGGCATCGGCGGCGGTCGACTGGAAGCGCTTTGCCGGCACGACGCTGGAAGTCAACCTGGTCAAGAGTCCGCGCAGCGAGACGCTCATCAAGTACCTTCCCGAGTTCGAAGAGCTAACGGGCATCAAGGTCAATGCCGAGGCGACGCCCGAGCAGCAGCAGCGCCAGAAGACCACGATCGAATTGAGCTCGGGCAAGCCGAGTTTCGACGTCGTGCATATGAGCTATCACGTCCAGAAGCGACAGTTCGAAAAGGGCGGCTGGCTTGCCGATATCAGCGGGTTTCTGAAGGATCCTTCCCTCACCGATCCGTCGCTGGTCGAAAGCGACTTTGCCGAGGCCGGCATGACCTTCGCCAAGGATTCCGATGGCGTCCTGCGCTCCCTGCCCTTCTCGGTCGACTACTGGATCGTTTACTGGAACAAGGCACTCTTCGAGAAGAAGGGACTTTCTTACCCAACCACGTTCGAGGAACTGGCAAGTGCTGCCGAGGCACTGACAGATCCCTCGACCAACACCTATGGCTTCGTCGCCCGTGGTCTCAAGAATGCCAATACCCCGGTTTGGACGACGCTGTTGCTCGGCTACGGATCGAGCCCGCTTGGGCCGGACGGCAAGCTGCGCACCAATTCCGAGGAGGCCGTTGAAGCGGCCAAGCTTTACCAGCGCCTGATGACCAAGGCGGCTCCTCCCGGTGTATCCGGCTTCAACTGGGCCGAAGCCCAATCGGCCTTCCTACAGGGCAAGATCGGCATGTGGCTTGACGGCGTGGGCTTCGCGCCGCCGATCGAGAACCCGGAAAAGTCGCGTGTCGTTGGCCAGGTCGGATACGGCATCATGCCGAAGGGACCGAAGGCGCAGGCGGCCGCAACCACGGGAGATGGCCTCGGCGTCGTGGCAGCAAGCCAGAAGAAGGAAGCCGCATATCTCTTCTGCCAGTGGGCGATTTCCCATGACATGGGTGCGCGCCTGCTTCAGGCCGGCGCCGGTGTTCCGTTCCGCCAGTCGGTCCTCGAGGATCAGAAGGTGCGCGAAGGCGTGAAGATGCCGCCTGCGTGGCTGGACGCTGTGGCGGGTTCGGCGAAGGTGTCGCAGCTTGCCCTGCCAATCATTATTCCGGTCACGGAGTTCCGCGACATCTATGGTGTCGGCCTCACCAACATGATCGGCGGCGCCGATCCAGCCACGGAGCTGAAGACTGCCACAGCTCAGTTCGAGCCGGTTCTGGCACGAAGCGAGGGATAATGGCTTCGGTGAGCATGGAAACCGCAACCGCGGTCAAGGCCAAGGCAAAGCAGAGGAGCAAACCGGGCCGGTTTGCTCCCAATTACTGGCCTTTCGTCATTCCCGCCCTGGTGGTCGTCGCCGCTGTCATCGTTTTTCCCTGGGTCTTTACCCTGTGGATGAGCGTCAACAGTTGGACACTCGGCCAGGCGCAGGTCTTTGCCGGGTTGGACAATTACCTCCGCCTGGCCGTTGACCTGCGCTTTTGGGACTCGTTGTGGCATACCGTGCTCTACACGACCTTGTCGGTCGTCGCCCCGTTGTTTCTGGGGACGCTGGCCGCCCTCATCTTCGATGCCCAGTTTCCACTGCGTGGGATTCTGCGCGGAATATTCGTGATGCCGATGATGGCGACTCCCGTCGCCATCGCGCTCGTCTGGACGATGATGTTTCATCCGCAACTTGGCGTCTTGAATTACCTGCTTTCCTATATTGGTGTCAGTCCGCAGGAATGGATCTACAACCAGACGAGCGTCATTCCCTCGCTGGTGTTGGTCGAAACCTGGCAATGGACACCGCTCGTCATGCTGATCGTGCTTGGCGGCTTGGCTTCAGTGCCGCGCGAACCCTACGAGAGCGCCGAAATCGATGGCGCCAATGTCTGGCAGAAATTTCGATACCTGACGCTGCCGATGATCGCGCCGTTCCTGATGATCGCCGTCATCATTCGCAGCATCGACGCGGTCAAGAGTTTCGACATCATCTATGCGATGACGCAGGGCGGACCGGGCACTGCCTCGGAGACGATCAACATCTATCTCTACAACACGGCCTTTTCCTATTACGACATCGGATACGGCTCGGCCATGGCCGTTATCTTCTTCGTGCTCATCGTGGTGCTATCCTTCGTCCTTTTGATGGTCAAGCAGCGCGCCAACTGGTCCGATGGGGAGGCACGCTGATGAAGCGCAAGGCACTCGATCGCATCGGACTTCTCTTCGTGGCGCTGGTGATGATCTCGCCGGTGGTCCTGTTCTTCCTGTGGATGATCTCATTGTCCCTGAAGTACGAGATCGATAACGGCGCCTATCCGCCGATCTTCATTCCTGAACGTTTCGCCTGGTCGAACTACGTCAAGGTGTTCGAGGAGAACAACTTCTTCCTTTACCTATGGAATTCGGTTCTGGTCACCGGGGCGGCGACGCTCCTGGCGCTCGTTATCGGCGTGCCGGCCGGTTACGGCATTGCCCGTCTGAAGGCTGAAAAATCCGCCGTCGTGATCATGATTGCCCGCATGACACCCGGCCTTTCCTTCCTGATCCCGCTCTTCCTGCTGTTCCAGTGGCTGAACCTGCTTGGTACGCTGTGGCCGCAGATCATCATCCATCTCGTCGTTACCGTCCCGATCGTCGTCTGGATCATGATCGGCTATTTCGAAACGACGCCGATGGAGCTGGAGGAAGCCGCAAGCATCGACGGGGCAACACCCTGGCAGGTCTTCCGATTGGTGGCGCTGCCGATCGCAAGGCCGGGAATCGTCGTTGCCTTCATCCTGTCGGTCATCTTCTCGTGGAACAATTTCGTCTTCGGCATCGTCCTTGCCAGCCGCGAAACGCGCACGCTCCCCGTTGCGGTCTACAACATGCTGTCATTCGAGCAGGTGAGCTGGGGTGCGCTTGCCGCGGCAGCCTTGATCGTCACCTTGCCGGTGTTGATCCTGACAGTCTTCGCACAGCGGCAGATCGTTGCCGGCCTGACGGCAGGCGCCGTGAAGTGACGTCTGCGATTGCGATGGAAGAGCGACAGAAGCGGGCGAGGCACGTTCTGTGTGTCGGCGCTGCGGTCCTCGACACGCTCTTCAGAGTTCGCCTCATGCCGACCGGGCAAGGCAAGGTCCTGCCATACGATATGTTGCAGATTGCGGAAGGCATGGCCTCAAGCGCCGCCTTTGCGGTTGCAAGGCTTGGCGGGAAGGCCAGCCTCTGGGGTGCCGTCGGAGACGACGAGACCGGCGCGCGCATCATCGCTGATCTCGCTGAAGGCGGCATAGACACGCGTGGCATGCGTCGCGTGGCAGGCGCCCGCTCGGCCGTGTCGACGATCCTCATTGACGACGGCGGCGAGCGCCTGATCATCCCCTTTTACGATCCGCGGCTGCATCAGGTCGTCAATTCGGTTGCGGCTGACGATGTCGCGGCATTCGATGCGGTGCTGGTCGACGTGCGCTGGCCAGAGCTTGCATTACAGACGCTGTTCGCTGCCGGTGAGGCAGGCATACCTGCCATCCTCGATGGTGACGTGGCGCCCGACGGGGTGATCGAGATACTGGCGCCGGCCGCAAGCCACATTGTCTTTTCGCAGCCGGCCGCAGAAAGCCTGACGGGGACGGCAGAGCCGGTATCGATGGTCCGCCTGCTGAAGGAGCGCTTCAGCCACGCCTTCGTCAGCGTGACGTTCGGGGAACGAGGCTCTTACTGGTTCGATGACGACAGCGCCTCTATCCGCCATCTCCAAGCACCGCGTATCACGGCCATCGATACGCTGGCGGCAGGCGATATCTTTCACGGAACCTTCGCGCTGACGCTTTCCGAGGGCTTGGCGATCGAGGACGTGATGCGCGCGTCATCGATGGCGGCGGCCATCAAATGCCAGCAATTCGGCGGCCGCATCGGGGCGCCCGATCGAAGAGAGCTTGCGGCTGCGCTGCTGAACTGGCCGGCTAGGGCTCTCGATGTCACCGCGCCGCCGGATTCGGCGTAAGCCTTTGGTATCAAGCGGCCTTCGAGACGGTCATGGAGCAGCCCGACGCCTTCAGCGCCCCTTCCACGACCTCGACGAACAGCTTGCGGAACCAGACCGAGCGGCCGTCCGCGTGATCAACCCGTCGGTAGAGCATCGTAACCGGGTCTGCGGGAAGCTCGATTGGCGGGGCCGAAACTTCAAGGCCGTGCAACTGTGCAATGCAGCGGGCGATCGACTCCGGAATGGTCGCGATCGCCGGCATTGCCCTCAGGGCCGGCGGCAACGCCGAAAAGCGAGGCACGGTGGCGACGACCTGACGGCGCAGACCGGCTTTCGCAAGAACTGTGTCGATGTTCGTTGCCGTATTGCCTTCAAAGGACACGGTGACATGCGCGGCATTGACGAAGTCATCCAGCGTCAACGGTGCCTTTCGCTTCATTTGCACGGGGTCGTAGACGCAGACCGAACACTGACTGAAGAGCGGTTGCCGGATATGCCAGGATGCCGGCTCCGCGTGAACCGCGACGCTGAAATCATAAGCGCCGTCGTCGAGCATGCGGGCGGAATCATGCTTGTCAGCAGCGACACCAATCAGCCGTGCGCCCGGTGAGAGTTCACGCAGGCGCGCGACGAGCGGCCCGAAGAAAGCCGATTCCAGATTGTCGCACATGCCGATCCTGAACTCGCCCTGCCAGCTCTTGGGATCGAAGGCATCAGGCGGCCGGATCGCGCGCTCGATCCCCGACAAGGCATCCTCTATCGCAGGCGCAATGGCAAGGGCACGCGCCGTCGGCTGCAGGCCCCGCCCTACCCGCACGAACAGTTCGTCATCGAGTGTCTCTCGCAGCCGCTTCAAAGCGGCCGACAGGCCCGGCTGACCGAGGAGAAGCCGCTCGGCCGCACGAGAGACATTGCGCTCCTGCATCAATACCGAGAAGGCCAGCAGGAGATTGAGGTCTATCTTTCGGAGGATCGTATCATTCATCATTCTCAGTAATACCTGGCATGGTTACTATCAATTTGCAATAGGTTCAGTAGGTGTACATTTTCTCGTTCCCTGACGCTCAAGCTTCCTCCCATGGCGTCGGCAGAAAGGAACGATCATTCATGACCACTTCCCGATCTCCAGGCACAGCCGGCGTAGCATTGCTGCTGCTCTGCGCTGCCAACTTTCTCGATGCAATGGACGTATCCACGATTGGCGTCGCGCTTCCGGCGATCCAGGCCGAGCTCGGCATGAAAGCGACATCCCTCCAATGGGCGGTCAGCGCCTACGTGCTTGGCTATGGCGGTTTCCTGCTGCTGGGCGGGCGCGTCGCGGACGTCTTCGGCCACCGTCGCGTCTTCCTCTGGTCGCTCGGCATCTTCGCTGCCGCCAGTATTGCCGGCGGTTTTGTCGATAGCGGCCCGACTTTGATTGCCGCTCGCTTGATAAAGGGCATTGCCGCGGCGTTCACAGCACCGGCTGCCCTTGCCCTGCTCTTGTCGGTGTTCGGCGAAGGGGCGGCCCGTGCGAAAGCGCTTGGCGTCTTTGCCTCTACGGGCGCGACCGGCTTCGTCCTCGGCATGGTACTGGGAGGGGCCGCGACCGTTTTCAGCTGGCGGGCAACGCTAGTCATGGGTGCGCCTGTCGCCGTCATCGCGCTGGCCATTGCTCCCTTCGTCCTGCCAGCGGATCAACGTCGCAGCGGACCGCGTGCGACGTTCGACTGGGCAGGCGCAATGACGATCACGCCTGGACTTTTGCTTTTCGTCTTTGGCATTACCAATGCTGCGGCCGAGGGCTGGCAGGCAGTGCCAACCTTCGGAGCGCTGGTGGCGGCCACCGCTTTGATCGGTCTCTTCCTCATCGTCGAATCTCGCCATGCTGATCCGATGGTACCGCTTGCGATATTCCGGCGGGCAAGGCTTTCCCACGCCAATGCCATTGCCGCGCTGTTCCAGGGCGTCTATGTCGGCTTCCAGTTTATCGCGACCCTCTACTATCAGACCGTAGTCGGCTGGTCGGCCTTCGCGACCGGCTTCTCCTTTGCCTTCGGCGGCGTCTGCGTCATGTTCCTGGCGCCACGTTTTGCCACGATCGCGCAAAATCGCGGGACAACCGGGCTGATGACACTCGGCGTAGCGCTGCAGGCCACAAGCTATATCTTCTGGATCCTGAGTGTCGGCCACATCAACCCCATCTTGCTGGTTGCCCTGTCGCAGATCCCGCTCGGTGTGGGTTATGCCATGACCTACCCCTCCGTGCAGGTTGCCGCCCTCTCCGACGTTGGCGAAGACCAATCCGGGCTTGCATCGGGGCTGTTGTTCGCTTCCTTCCAGATTGGTGGCGGTATCGTCCTTGCCGCAGCTTCGGCGATCTTCGGTGCGGCCTCCGGTTTTGGTTGGGATCCGTATTTTGCCGGCATCACATTTGTCGCCGTCCTCGCGGTCCTCGTCACGCTAGCTGCGGCACTCGGCCCGAGATCGTCTCTTATCGACCGGAACATCTATCAGGCTGCGGAATAGTCCCTGACCACAGCGCACGCGACGTCGCCGGGTTCTTGCCCGGCGATGTCCATTTTATGGATGACAGGCGCGTGCTTCTCTGCGACAAGAAGCCAATGAGAGACAGGGGCGCCCGCCTGATGGTGGGCTGAGAAGCACCCTTTGAACCTGAACCGGATAATGCCGGCGGAGGGAGTCGCTCGGGACTTCCAGCTTCGCGCGTAAGTCCCCGCGCCTTTCCTCCCCGATCGAAAGGCGCACCATGCCAGACCACACCTCACCGGGAACGTTGCTGAGCGAATTGCGCGCGCGACCGCCACTCGTCCATTGCATTACCAACTTCGTTGCCATGAACATTGCGGCCAATGTGCTTCTGGCGGCTGGTGCTTCTCCCGCCATGGTGCATGCGCAAGAAGAGGCTGGCGAATTTGCCGCGATCGCTGGCGCGCTGACAATCAACATCGGTACACTTTCGTCAGCCTGGCTGCGCGGCATGGAGACGGCCGCCATCGCGGCCGGTCAGTCTGGAAAACCATGGGTTCTCGATCCGGTCGCCCACTATGCCACGGGGTTTCGTCGTGCTGCTGTGGGTCGGCTGCTGGAGCTCGGCCCCGCCGTCATTCGCGGCAATGCCTCCGAAATCATCGCGCTTGCCGGCGGCGCAAGCCGTGGTCAGGGCGTGGACAGCCGTGACGGTGTCGAGCACGCCGAGGAATCAGCGCGGCTGCTTGCGAGGGTGCACGGAGCGATCGTCGCAGTGACCGGCGCCGTTGATTTCGTCACCGACGGCGAACGGGCAGTGCGCATCGAGGGGGGCTCGGCGTTGATGCTTCAGGTGACTGCGCTTGGGTGTTCGCTGACCTGCCTTGTGGGCGCCTTCCTGGCGGTTCGGCCCGACGCACCCTTCGAGGCAACGGTTGCGGCACTTGCGACCTTTGCTGTTGCCGGTGAAACGGCGGCCAGCAAGGCGCACGGCCCGGGCTCGTTTTCCTGGCGGTTCCTCGACGCACTTGCAGCACTCGACGCCTCACTTCTCGATCGCCAAGCACGGCTGCGTTGTGCATGAAGAACATTGATCTTTCCCTTTACCTCGTCCTCGATCCCGACCTTTGCGCCGCCCTAGGCATGGTGGAGACCGCGCGGGCGGCAGTCGCGGGCGGAGCGAGGGTCGTGCAGTTGCGGAACAAGCATGCGGATACGGCCCGGATGATCGAGACCGGGCGGGCGCTCAAGGCGGCTTTGTTTGGCACCAATGCGCGCCTCATCGTCAACGATGACGTCGAGGCCGCGGTCGCAATTGGTGCCGACGGTCTGCACATTGGGCAAGAGGACATGGATGCACCGACTGCCCGCGCACGGATTGGGCGCGACATGATCCTTGGGCTCTCGGTCGAGACCGAGGCGCTGGCCGCAGCGGTCGATCCGGCCATCGTGGACTATGCCGGCATCGGCCCGGTGTTTGCGACGCCGACAAAGGCGGACCACAAACAGCCGATCGGTTTTGCGGGGCTTGCGCGTCTGGTGCGGATCTGTCGCGTTCCCTCCGTCGCGATCGGTGGCTTGAAGGCGGCTCATGTCGGAGCTGTCTTCGCGGCTGGCGCTGACGGTCTTGCCGTCGTCTCGGCGATCTGCGGCACGCCTGACCCAGAGGCTGCCACCCGCGACATCGCTGAAAACATCAAAAAGGTTCACGGATGATCCGCAACGTTCTCTCCATCGCCGGTTCCGATCCCTCGGGCGGCGCCGGAATCCAGGCCGATTTGAAGGCGTTCTCGGCCCGCGGCGTCTACGGCATGGCAGTTTTGACCGCGCTGACGGCGCAAAACAGCCAGGGTGTTTCCGGTGTCCATCTGGTTCCTGCCGCTTTCGTCGCCGACCAGATCAAGGCAGTCTTTGCCGATGTGCGCGTTGACGCGATCAAAATCGGTATGATTGCGAACGCCGAAATCGCCGGCGCCGTCGCCGATGCCATCGAACCGCACAAAGGTATACCGATCGTGCTTGATCCGGTGATGGTCGCCAAGGGTGGCGCCTCCCTCCTTGATCCGTCCGCGGTCGAAGTCCTTACTCAGCGCCTGCTGCCGCTTGCGACGCTGCTGACACCCAACCTGCCGGAAGCTGCGGCACTCCTGCATGGACCTACGGCTGAGAGCCGTGCGGAAATGGCTGATCAGGCGCAAAGCCTGCGTGCGTTGGGCCCGCAGGCCGTGCTGATCAAGGGTGGCCATCTGCCTGGGCAGGAGAGCCCCGATGTCCTGGCAACAGCCTCAAGGTTGAGCTGGTTCGAAGCGGCGCGGATACCAACGGCGAACACGCATGGCACCGGTTGCACGCTGTCGAGCGCGCTTGCCGCCGAACTTGCAAAGGGCGCCGCGCTGCTCAAGGCAGTGGCGGATGCAAAGGCCTACCTCGCCCAGGCCGTCGCGCAGGCAGACACGCTGACCGTCGGTTCCGGTCACGGACCCGTTCAGCATTTTCACGAACTTTGGCAGATGACAGGCCGCGAAACCGAAGAAAAGACAGACGCAACAACCAAGGATAAGTAAGGGCAACCGGTGGCGCCACAGCTCGACCGACATTGAGACACAGTCGAAACGCGGCGGGTATACTACAGACTAACGTTGCAGGCGTGGGCGGTGATGAGCAAGCTCCAGGCGGCAGGCCCGCCGTTTCAGTTGAAGAGGATGAAAATGGCTGCTGGAACCGTCGAGTTTTTCTGCCAAGCAGGCCCTCGGCGTCAGCCGATTTGGCACTCATGGTCAGGAGGGGAATTCTTCCGGCATCCCGTGGTGTCGAGACGTCCTGCAATCAAGCACCCACGCGACGGGGGATTTCAGCGTGCGAAACATCAACGGACACGAACCGTTTTGCGATGGCCGTTGAGCATTGCCACGTTATAACCTAGCTCTACATTCCGGAAGAGCCCTCTAGCGGTAACCGATGCCTCGTCGTCCCAAATCCTCAACCAAAAGTGGCAGTGACTCAACCACGGCTGCCAATCGCGCAGCAAATTTGGAGTTCGCTGCCGACCACGTTGAGCCGCAGGCGCCCGTCTCGGACCCGTCCGGAGGGCCGGGCTCATCCACCCAGGCCGCCTCCCCGCAACACCCTCCCAGGTCCTTTGGCCAAAGCCGGCAGGCGGCGCACAATCTACTGGGTGCGCTGGGCCATGATTTACAGGCAAGTTTCGCCTTCGCAAGCGCAAGGGCCAAGACGACCGTTTCCGACTTGAGGGCGAAGCTTACGTCATCAATGCCGCCGCAAGCCCCATCAACTGTCCACAAACTTGGCAAGTGGTTCGCGACCGCTCTGGTTAAAACGCGGGGCGGTATTCGTGGCCTGCGTACAAAGCCCCTCGAAAATCGCCGGCATGCATCGCTTAAGACGGGCTGGTGGAAAATCTCTATAGCATTGACCCTTCTTTCCGGCCTCCTCCTTGCGGCAAGTGTACTGGTGTGGGCGCTAAAGGACGTACCCTGGGGCGAGATCCGGGACGGAACATTGAAGCCCGTCGTGATACTGGAAACTGCTGACGGGAAACCGTTGGTAAGACAGGGGCCCTATCAGGGACCGTATGCGCAATACAACCAGTTTCCGCCACGTTTGATCGATGCAGTCCTCTCAATTGAGGATCGGCGGTTCATGGATCATTTCGGCATCGACGTCAGAGGAATCGGACGAGCGCTCCTGCGAAACTTCGAAGCCGGTTCGGTGGTAGAGGGCGGCAGCACCATCACCCAACAGCTCATCAAGCTGCAATATCTCGACAGCGATCGAACAATAAAACGAAAGATACAGGAGGTCGTCATCGCCCTTTGGCTGGAGTGGAAGCTCGGCAAACGGGAAATCCTGACGCGCTATCTCAACAGCGCTTATCTTGGGGCCGGCGCAACCGGCATGCCGGCTGCCGCGCGGATCTATTTCAATAAGGAAATCGGCGCCCTCAACCTGCCTGAATCGGCGATGTTGGCGGGATTGCTGCGGGCGCCGAGCCAATGGAATCCCATCGACAATTTCGAAGGCGCCCGGCAACGCGCCTTTGTCGTTCTCGACACGATGGTGTCCAATGGCAAGCTCACCGCATCGCAAGCAGAGGAAGTCAAGGCGAGCTTCGCCGAGCTGCATCCGACGACGCCGATACCGCGCTCCGGAAGCTGGTTTGCCGACTGGATTTCGCCGCAGGCGAGCGAAATCGCCGGTTCCTCGCCGGGTTCGACCACGGTGCGCACAACGCTGGTACCGCACCTGCAGCAGATCGCCGAAAGGGTCGTGAGAAGAGCCTTGGACGGAGAAGGAAAGGCTGCCAGAGCATCGCAGGCTGCATTGGTTGCGATGACACCGGACGGCGCGGTCGTTGCCATGGTCGGCGGGCGCGACTACAAGGCCAGCCAGTTCAACCGCGCCGTCAGCGCAATGCGCCAGCCAGGCTCCACCTTCAAGCTGTTCGTCTACTACGCAGCCTTGAAGGCTGGACTCACCTTGTCTGACCGGATTCTGGACGCGCCAATCGACATCAACGGCTGGTCGCCGGAAAATTCGGGCGGCAGCTATCGCGGCTGGGTAACACTTGCCGAGGCCTTCGCCCGGTCGCTAAATGCCGCAACGGTGGCGCTTGCCGAAGAGGTCGGACTGGACAATGTGATTGCTGCCGCGCGAGAGCTCGGCATCAACGCGCCTCTTGCCAACACGCCGTCTCTGGCGCTCGGCACTTCCGAAGTAAACCTGCTTGACCTTACCAGCGCCTATGCGTCTGTCCATCTCGGCAGGGCGCCCGTCGAGCCCTGGGGAATCATCGACTTTCGGGCGGCCGGAGAGACGAAAACGTTTCGGGTTGGCTCACAAGCAAGGCCGAATATCGACCTTTCGAGCTACCAATCCGATCTCCTCGAACTCCTGCGGTTGGTGGTCGAGCGTGGCACTGGACGTGGAGCCGACCCTGGCACGTTTGCGGTCGGGAAGACCGGCACCAGCCAGAACAATCGCGATGCCTGGTTCGTCGGTTTCACGGAACCGTTCGTTGCCGGCGTATGGGTGGGCAATGACGACGATACGCCGATGAACGGGGTCACAGGGGGCGCCTTGCCAGCGCATATCTGGCGGGACTTCATGCGGGAGGCGATGACCGAACCTACGCCGAATGGAGCGCGATCGACTGCAGCAGTGATCGACGGCCAAGGCGCACCGCAGTCCTGTAACATCACTGCCTGCTCTCGCAGCTATCGCTCGTTTCGCCCGTCGGACTGCACCTACCAGCCCTATTCTGGCGGACGGCGGCTCTGCGAAAAGTGATCCTCGCTTCGGCGCACAGGCTCGGCCGCGATCTGAGGCGGCGTCTTGTTGCCAAGCATGCCGACCGGCAGGAATGTTTCGCCCATGAAAGGCCTCGAAGGGCGTGCGCACTGCGCTTTCAGGGCCTTATGCTTTGGCTTGTCCTCGAGCCAGTTCCAGGAATTGATTCAGCCGGATGCCGTGACGTCTTGCAACGATGCGAAGGGTCGCATCTGGCTCATACGTTAGGATTGTGACTGGTCATAATGGGCACATTACCCCGCTCACCGATTAAGTGGGAGATCATGTCCGGAGATTTATGGGGTCATTACACGTTGTGCAGTGCAGGCGCGCCGGTTCGTCGCAAGTGGTCATCATGCAGACCGCTCGACGCCACTATTAACGACGTTGAAGAATTGTGACTCGACTCGTCCCTCACGCCAGTAGTTCAATCTGAAAATGGGGTGTGAGGTTAGGTCGATGAGATACGAATGGGATGATGCTCGCGGGCGTCGGGCTTATGCGATCAAGGTAGTCTCGGTATTGTTGGCATCAGCCGTGACGGCCGGGGTTCCGACCTGGATTGTCGCCAGAGCCATGGGATTTTGACAGACGGCAATAGCGCACTTGGGCCCGGTTCCAATCGCCAGCCCGTTTTTCCATCATATCGGTGCAAGCACCCCAGCCAACCATCACCGTGTAAAAAAGTGCCCTGGGATGATCGCGCCGCGATTACCCCATGTTAAATAAGCAAGTGCGTTCATTAACAAAAATGCTATTTCGTTTTGAACTCCCGACCTCATGATGCTTGATCGGAATAACCAGCCTATTTCATCAAGCACCAAGGTCGGTCAACGAGGTTGTCCAATCGCCGAACTGCCGGCATGCGGGCTTGTCCGGCCGTCTTAGTGTCATCCAGTAGGATTTGTCTTCGTTCGCCGGCCTGTCTGAGAGCAATATCAGACTGCCGCTTTGAATCTCCCGTTCGAATAATGCCACCGGGCATTGAGCTATGCCCTGACCGGCAAAAATTGCCGCGGCCAGCAGGTTGAAATCTTGATATATGGGACCTCGATCCGGAGAGAACGTTATCCTGCCGGCCGCTCGCATCCATTGCGTCCAAACCTGCGTTGTCTCGTCATGGAGCAACTCGCCGGAGTCGATCGTCGCAAAATCCACACTCTCCCTTGCCTTCTCAAAATAACCCCTCGAACATGCGGGATATGTGATCCCGTGCATCAATCTGACGGTCACCTGATTGGCCGGTATATCAACAATACCTTTGTGAGCCTGGATGACGATGTCGGCTCCTTCAAGGGAGACCCCCGGAACGGCATAGACAAGATGCAGCCTAACGTTCGGACAAAGCCGTTGAAAGCCTTGCAGTTTTGGCACCAGCCACCACGAGGCGATGGATGGAACGACGGCAATCGTGAGATCAGGCCCTTCGTCCTTTTGGCGGATCTCAGCGCAAGTCTGAGCCAACTGCGCAAGCGCGTCGTCGACAGCACGTCCAAGCATGACGGCATCCTCGCCGGGCGATATGCCGCGACCGTCCCGTTGAAACAGGGATCGCCCGAACCAGCCTTCAAGAGCCTTTATGTGGTGACTGACCGCGGAATGGGAGACGTTGAGTTCTTTCGCCGCCTTCGTGACACTTTGCAGCCTTGCGACAGATGCCAACGCGCGAAGGGCGACAATTGGCGGAATTCGGGACGCACTCACTTGTCTGATTTCCTAACAAATCTGTTCGATCTATCTGCTTTATTTCATGCACGCAGCTTGTCAAATGGGCGCGTCGAAAAGCAAGCAACCGCTGCTAAGAAATGAATTGGGGATCGTGACCAATGTTCGTGCGCACACTGACAGAGCTTATCGGGACAGATCGAGATGTTGATTGGGGTAACGGGTTGAGCCGGCGTTTCGTTCTGGAGCGCGACGGACTTGGCTTCGCGCTGATGGAAACGACGGTTCGCGCCGGCAGCGAATCGCATCTGCAGTACCGCAACCATCTTGAAGTCTGCTATTGCATCGAAGGCCGAGGCGAGATCGAAGATGGCGACGGGAACGTCTGGACACTTGAGCCGGGGACACTTTACGCTTTGGACAAACACGACAAACACGTTCTTCGTGCCCACACAGACATGCGGCTCGTCAGCGTCTTCAATCCACCGATCAAGGGCCAGGAATCGCACAATTACGCAAACGGCGCGTACTCCTCGTATTGACCGCGGTTCAGCGAATGGAAATGCGCTAATGACGATGGTGCAATTGCCCAGAAGCTTCTTCAATCCAGGGTGCGATAGTGACAGGTTTCATTCATAAGTTCGATCAGGACGCAACCGCTATAGCTCTCGAAGTGGGTGCAGGACGCCTGACAGCGAGGTCGGTGGCTGAAAGCTTCATCGCCCGGACTTTGATGAAAGAGCCTGACATCCAGGCGTTCGCTGCATTCAATCACGCGCTGGTGCTCGAACAAGCCGATCGTATAGACAGAAGTCCCGAAAAGGGACTGCTTGCGGGCGTCCCAATCGGCGTCAAGGATATCTTCGATACGGTTGACTGGGCGACTGAGTTCAATTCGCCGATCTATCGCAACAATCGACCCTCTCGAGATGCCCATGCCGTCGCTCTTCTCCGGCAGGAAGGAGCGGTCGTTATGGGCAAGACAGCGACGGCCGAATTCGCGTTCATGCATACCGGCCCTACCCGCAACCCACATGATCTGTCACGAACACCAGGCAGTTCGAGTGCGGGATCGGCGGCGGGGCTCGCGGCGGGCCTTTTTGCCGCTGCGCTCGGCACGCAGACCGCAGGTTCCCTGATCAAGCCGGCATCCTATTGCGGGCTCTACGCCTACAAACCCTCGCACAACCTGGTTTCGCTCGAAGGCGTCAAGCCGCTTGCACCCAGCTTTGACACGGCGGGCTGGTATGGTGCATCCGAACGAGATCTGAGCCTGGTTGCTCGGGTCTTGATTCCTGGTTTGCCAAAATACGCTGCGGCCAATGGGCGGTTGAAGATCGGCTTCTGTAGAACGCCGTATTGGGGAATGGCCGATCCGGATGTTCACCAAGCTGTCACGGCAGCCGCAACCGCGTTTGCCGAGCGGGGCCATGGCGTCGACGAGATTGTTCTGCCATCGGCTTTCGAAACAGTTGCCCGGGATCACCAGATCATAAACGACTGCGAAGGTGCCAGGGCGCTCCACAAGGAACAAAGGACCTCCATCGAATTGATGAGTCCGGAACTCGCCGACATGTTTGCGCGCGCCTCGGCGATTTCCTGGGAAGATGAAGTCGCGACGCGAAACCGGCTGGCGTTGCTCGTTTCTGTTCTGAATGCCACCATCGAGCCCTATGATGCCGTGATCGCACCAAGCTGCGCCCACGTGGCACCGGTCGGCCTGGCTGCTACCGGAACGTCGGACTTCATAAGGCTTTGGACGGCATTTGGCCTTCCCCAAGCCAATATTCCGCTCATGCGCAAAGATGGGGAGTTGCCGATAGGTCTCCAGGTCGTCGGTTCAGCATTTTCCGATGCAAAGCTTCTGCATTGCATCGAGGTCCTGTCCGGCATCCAGAACCATCGCTCCGGACATGCCCAACCGCAATGAGTTCGTCGCATCCCTCAACAAGGAGAATCCCTATGCGCTCTGCCTTTCATCTTGCCTATCACGTGACCGATCTGGACGCGTCGAGGCGCTTTTATGGTGATGTCCTTGGCTGCCGGGAAGGCCGCAGCACGGAGACTTGGGTGGATTTCGATTTTTTCGGGCATCAGATTTCCTTGCATCTCGGCACGCCCTTCGCCGTCAGCCGGACCGGCAAGGTCGGCGACCATATGGTGATGATGCCGCATCTCGGCGTCGTGCTGCCACTTGATGACTGGTTTGCACTGGCGGACCGCCTTCAGGCCGCTCACATCAAATTTGATATCCCGCCGGTCGTTCGCTTTGCTGGCGAACCAGGTGAGCAGCGCACCATGTTCTTCTTCGACCCCAGCGGCAATCCAATCGAAGTCAAAGGTTTCCGTGATTTCGACGGTATATTCGCACGCTAAGCATCGTCCCATTTGACGATTGCATTCCAAGCCTCAAACCGAAAGGCCCCAAAAAGCCATGCCCTTGATCGACCTTACCCACGACTTTGCCGACGGCATGCCAGATTTTCGTTGAGACGAGATGGCGAAGTCAAGCAATTCACCGCCTGCATTCGCCCTTTCGTGACGCATGACGCTTCCAAGATACGAGGAAAGATCGGTCAGCCGGTGGGCGACGAGGTGCACGACGTCCCCTTCCCGCTGGATGCGGCCGTAGGCGCCGAGCATGCCGGCGCCAAGCACGATGCGTCGTTGTTTCTCAAAGGTTTTGACCCAGACGAGCAGATTGGCGATCCCGGATTCATCCTCGATGGCGATGAACTCACGCCCTTGGCCGTGGTTGGCGAACGAGAACAAGGCCAGCCGCCTCGAGCCTGCATCGCTTCCCGACAGGTGACAATCCGGCGTTTCGCCAGATCCTCCTGCGGAGACGAAACCGGATGGTTTTGCAGGGTCAACGCGATATGGCCATAATCCTCGACCACGTCGCCGCCTGATGTGATCGGTCTCAGCGCCACCACCGGTTCATTGAACAACGCTACCGTCTCGTTTTCGCGGGCTGATGCCGCGGCGAAAAGTGGCAGCGGTTCGTCCCGCCGCCGACGACATCATGGAGAGCGCCGAGCACGGGTCCTCCCCCGGGCAGCCGGCTGTCGATCGTCGTAGCATCGAACGGAAGCGCACGACCGCAAACCGCCCTACCTTCGGCGGCTCGTTGCGCTCGCGCAACCAGGCGATAACGGGGGCGACGGCATGGTCATGCAATGGTGCCTCCTTGGGCCTTGCAACTGCCGAAACTGTTGGTATGTTCCCTTTCCGTTCTAAAATCGAAGAGGAGTCGATCAACCGTCAAGCGACTCTCAGGTGAAGCGATCGACAGACTTGAATGCATGCGCGCGTATTTGCAGATTCACCGATGAAATACAGTGGGATACGGAGAAGACGATCATGCGAAGCCCTCGCAGAAAAATTTTGACAAAAGCCTGCTGCTCGATCCTGTCAGCGGTCCGGATAAAATAGACGGCGGCGATTGAAAGGACATGGATGTTGACCGCACAAGAGCCCGAGGGTGAGGACAGACGTGGAGCGGAAGTCATTCCCTCCGCTGGCGGCCGCGTGCGCAAAATCATCCACATCGACATGGACGCGTTCTACGCCTCCGTCGAGCAGCGCGACAATCGGGAGCTTCGAGGCAAACCGGTCGCCGTCGGCCATCCTGAGGCGCGCGGCGTGGTCGCGGCTGCCAGCTACGAGGCCCGCAAATTCGGCGTTCACTCGGCGATGCCCTCGGTGACGGCCAAACGCAAGTGTCCAGACCTGATTTTCGTGCCGCATCGTTTCGACGTCTATCGGGCCGTCTCGCAGCAGATCCATGCGATCTTTGCCGAATACACACCGCTCATCGAACCACTGTCACTCGATGAAGCCTATCTCGATGTCACCGAAAACCTGAAGGGCATGGAACTCGCAACCGAGATCGCCGAGGAGATCCGCGCCAGGATCAAGGCCGAAACCAGGCTCACCGCATCCGCCGGCGTCTCCTACAACAAGTTCCTCGCCAAGATCGCGTCGGACCAGCGCAAACCCGACGGAATGTTCGTCATTACGCCGAAGCATGGCGCTGCCTTCGTCGAAGCGCTCCCTGTCAAGAAATTCCACGGTGTCGGACCGGCGACGGCGCAGAAGATGCAAAAACTCGGGATAGAGACCGGCGCCGATCTCAAGGCCCGTGATCTCTCCTTTCTGCAGCAGCATTTCGGGAAGTCGGGGCCATGGTTCTATTGGATCGCCCGCGGCATCGACGAACGGGAGGTTAAGCCCGATCGCACCCGCAAATCGGTCGGCGCCGAGGATACGTTCCGGGAGGACATTCATGACATCGAGGCAGCCCGGGCCTGCCTGCAATCGCTGATCAGCAAGGTCTGGCGGTACTGCAAGGACAATGGTATGCGCGGCAAGACCGTAACGCTGAAGGTGAAATGGGCCGACTTCACCCAGATCACCCGAAGCAAGACGGCCGCCGCGCCGGTGGCGAGCGCTGCGGAACTTGCCGAGATCGCAGGACTGCTGTTGTCGCCGATCTTTCCTGTTTCAAAGGGCATTCGACTACTGGGCGTGACCCTCTCCTGCCTCGATCATGCCGATGAGGGAAGCCAACCACAGCTCGCACTTGCTTTGTGACCCACCTCGCCCAGATCCATTTGCTGGCGCCCGCGCTATTCTTGGACTTAAACTTTATCGGGCATCTCCATACTGTCGCACAACCGTGATAGATTCCGCCGGTCAACTGGGGAGGCGCGGATGGATACGAACTTTCGGGTCACTGGCAAGAACGCGGCGGCACCATTTTCTCTCACCATCCATCGCGGCGACGGCATGCTGCTTCTGGGAATGGACTGGAAGGATGGCCGGCCCCCGACCAACTTCGTTGGTTTTGCGATCCAGTATCGAGAGCCTGGAACCGATGTCTTCAAGAACGTGCGCAATCGCATCGGCTTCCCTGGCCAGGACGTCCCCGGGGACGGTATTCGCACCACTGACGCGCCGATCCAAAAATTCCGCTGGGTGCATTTTCCCTTCAACGCAGATCTGCCAGGCGCCTTCGTCTATCGAGTGATGCCGATGTTCATGGGTGCTGACGGTGCGCTCACTTCTGGCGAGGCGCAGGAAACGGAACTGGCGCTGATGCGCGAAACCATTCCCGGCAAGCTCAACGTCGCCTTCACCCGGGGTTTTGTCTCATCGCAGGCATTCGTACGCAACTTCGCAGCCGGCGGACCATTGATCACGCTGGTGCCGCCTGATGGGGATGAGGGCTTGGACTTCGTGCCCACCCATGCCGATGCCGAACGCGCACTCGCCTGGATGGGGTTCGAAGCGCGCGCCGAAACGCTTTCGCTGCTCGAGCGCTCTCGCGATGCAGGCGCGGAGGTCCGCGTCATTGCTTATGACCTCAATCTGCCGGCGGTGGTCGAACGGCTGGAAGCGCTTGGGCCAAATCTCAAGGTCATTGTCGACGACAGCGCCCGAACCAAAGGACACGGACGACCGGACTCCCCCGAGACCCACGCGGCCGAACGCCTGATCGCCTCGGCCGGCGCGGAAAACGTGAAGCGCCAGAACATGGCAAACCTGCAGCATCACAAGTCGATCGCTGTCCGCGGAGGCGGTATCGATACCGTCGTCTACGGTTCGACGAACCACAGTTGGCGGGGCTTTTATGTTCAGTCGAACAATAGCCTCGTTGTTCAAAGCGCAAGCGCGGTCGGCGACTATTTTGCCGCCTTCGAGAATTACTTCACGGCGGAAGGTGCGGCGGATTTCATCGCCTCGGCCAGTTCCCGCGGCTGGCATGACCTGGGGCTGGACGGCATCGACGCGAAGGTCGCCTTTTCTCCGCACAGCGAAGCCAACGGCCTGCTCAATGAGATCGGCGCCGATATCGACACCGCGGGGTCGAGCGTGTTCTTCTCGCTGGCCTTCCTCGGCCAGACCACGAGGGGACCGATTGGCCCGGCCTTGGGGCGGGCGTTGCGAAAGCCGGATGTGCATGTCATGGGCATCGCAGACGGGCGGGTTGCAGCCGATAACTTGGGACTAACCGTGTTCAGTCCCGACAGTCGCCGCCGTGTCGTGCGCGCGGCAGCACTGACGGGCAACGTTCCGCCGCCGTTCCTGACGGAACCATCCGGGCTTGCCGGCGTCCATGGAAATCAGCGCGGAACGAGGATGCACCACAAATTCGTCGTTCTCGACTTCGACAAGCCGACAGCCCGGGTTTACCTCGGCTCCTATAATTTCTCGGAGCCAGCCGACCTCGAGAACGGCGAAAATCTGGTGCTCGTCCGCGATCGCACGGTGGCGACCAGCTACATGATCGAAGCACTCAGGATGTACGACCACTACCGATTCCGCGTCGCATCCGAAGATGGGGAAGAAACCGGGCATCCGCTCGAGCTGCAATTGCCACCGCAGACGGGCGAAGCCGCCTGGTTCGAACGCGACTGGACCGATCCCGTGCGCGCTCGCGACCGCCAGCTCTTTGCGCGTGCCGACTGATGCCGGTGCGACGGCCGTTGGGTCCTACACTCGGCCTCGGACGCCAACACGCTCGATCTCGAAGGCAACAGCATCGAGATCGTCGACGTGCCGGATATGCACGACCGCCATTATCTCTGGGTGCCGTCGCTGGGGGCGGTGTTCGGTGGCGTACTCGTCTCCTCCGGCATCCATGTCTGGGTCGCCGACGAGGCGACGCCCGAAAAGCGCGCCGCCTGGATCAAGGCGCTCGACGCCATGGCCGCGCGCAAACCGAAGGTCGTGCTTCCCGCCCACCAAGCCGCAGGCGCTCCTCAGGGGCTAGCGGCCGTCGAGTTCAGCCGCGACTATCTCCGCGCATTCGATGAGGAAGCGGCCAAGGCCAAGGACAGCGCTGCGCTGATGGCCGCCATGACCGGGCGCTATCCGGATCTGAAAGACGCCGGCTCGTTGGAACTCGGCGCCAAGGTGGCAAAAGGCGAGATGAAGTGGGGCTGAGTAGCCTCCACCGACTTAAACAAGAAGGGAATAGTCAATGGCAAACATCGCCCTCATCGGCGCCTCCGGCAATGCAGGCTCGCGCATTCTGAAAGAACTCTCCGACCGTGGGCATGGGGTGACCGCGATCGCCCGCAATCCGGAGAAGATCGCCGCACTTCCGGGCGTAACCGCCGTCAAGGGTGACGTCTTCGACAAGATCGGCCTGGCAGCGCTCATCAGGGGGCATGACGCCGTCATCAGTGCCGTTCATTTCACCGCCAGCGACCCCGGGATCCTGATCGAGGCGGCGCGGAATTCCGGCGTCAAGCGCTACCTCGTCGTCGGCGGCGCCGGCAGCCTCGAAGTCGCGCCCGGCGTCCGGCTCGTCACGACACCGGATTTTCCGGCAGCCTACAAAGCCGAAGCCTCGAAAGGTGCCGATTTCCTCGATCTTCTAAGGACCGTCGACGATCTCGATTGGACGTTCCTATCACCGTCGGCGATGTTCGTTCCCGGCGAACGGACCGGCAAATTTCACCTCGGCCGCGACCAGCTCCTCAGCAATGAGAACGGCAGCAGCATTTCCTTCGAGGACTATGCGATCGCGCTGGCCGATGAGATCGAGAATCCCCGACACGTCAAGCAGCGTTTTACCGTGGGTTATTGAGGCCTCGATAAGAAGGACAGAGCGTAGACCCACCGATGCTCTGCCACCGCACGCGACGTCCGCTCAGCGAATGGCTTCTCAGGCCTTGAACCGGTCGAATGCTGTGAGCCGCTTGATCGGTGGATCGGCTTCATCCCACCGATAGATTTCCGAGCGCAGATAGCGGAGTTCGTCGTCGATGGCGTCTTCCGCAAGCTCGATCCACCATGACTTCGGGCGGCCGTCACTGCCGTCCGACCAGCGATAGCCACGCGCCTTCAGGTGATCCTTCATGTCGAACGGACTGTTTTCCGCGAAGATGCGAATGCGGGATCGCTGGCTCGTCTCATAAAGTTCGGAAAACGGCGTTTGTCCCGGCTCTCCCTCATCCTGCGCGAGGACTTCGAGCAGGGCAAAGCAGTCGTCGACGGCCCGATGGCCTTCGTGGAAATAGCCCGCCTGTCCAATCAGGTAGCCGAGCTTGGTGCCCTCAAAGCCACGCGCCGACCAATCGACTTCGGCGACCGAGCAGGCCCAGGCTTTTCCGGTGAAAATGGGCGAGAATGCCTCACAGAATGGCCGGTCGAAGCCGGCGTTGTGCGCAATGACGAGATCGGCCGGTTCGACCACGGCGCGCAATTGATAAAGATCGATCATCTGGCCGGCCACCATTTCGTCAGTGATGCCGGTGAGACGGGTGATTTCCGGTGGGATGGGAACGCTCGGCTGCTGCAATCCACCATAGACGCCCATAACATCGCCAATGTTTCCAGCCGCGTTGAATGTGAATGCGACCGCGCCGATCTCGATGATCTCGTCCTTGCGATGATTGAGACCGGTGGTCTCGGTATCGAGGATCACACCTCTCAGCGGAAATCCCGGTCGCGCGGATGCCGGGACTGGGCGAGGCTCAAGCTTTTTCAGGATACGGTACCGGCCCGTCTCCTGGAGGTGCCGCACCATCTCGTCTTCGCTCAACGCTGCCTGAGAATGGCGTTTCATCGCCGGGGAACCGGTCACCTTCACCGGTGCTGCCTCCGGCGAAACAAACAGATCGAACTGCTGCGTCATTCGCTATCTCGGGTTCATTCTTTAGACGACTCTTAGGACTGCAGTGTGTCCGCCAGATCCGCTATAAGGCATCCGCTCGAACAAATCAGGAGAAATGATGGAAACCGTGGAAATCACCAACCGCAGCGACTTTGCCCTGTGGACGATCCAACGCGCGCAGGAGATCGTGACGGTTGAAGGCGCCGCCTTTGCGATGGCGGCGCGCGACATGAATGAGGAAGCACTTGCGGAGACTGCGGCCGCGCTCGGCAAGGCCATCAGCAACGCCATGCTCGAAGTCTTCGACGGCCTGATGGATGAATAGGTGCAACGATGCGATTCAGGACCAATGTTTTGATATAGACCCTTGCCACTGACCGAACCGACGACCCTGTTCTTACGAAAACCTTTTCATCTCAAAGGCGCGAGCAGCGGTGATTGCACACACCGACCGCTCGGCGCCTTCGCAGTCATTGGTTCGGCTTCTCCAACTCTAAAACAACGCGCCAACCGTCAGGTGCCTATCGGTCGGCTCTCCATCGGTAGAAATCCACGAACGCACGGAAGGCCGGTGAAGGAAGGCGACGGCTGGGGTAATAGAGATGGTAGCCTTGGAATGTCGGACACCAGTCCTCGAGGACATTCCGGAGCGAGCTGTTTTCCACATATTGGCGAACCAGATCTTTCGGCACGTAGGCGAGCCCGATCCCATCGAGAGCGGCGTCGATTGCCGAGGCGATATTGCTGAGCGTCAACGGCCCCTCCACCCGCACACTGAACTCACGACCGTCTTGCTCGAACTCCCATGCGTAGAGCGTCCCAGATGTGGGCAGTCGCAAGTTGACACAGTCGTGGCCGGTCAGTTCCTGAGGGTTTGATGGAAGCGGAAACCGCGCGAAGTATGCAGGCGCGCCCACAACAGAGTACGTCACATCCGGCCCCACCCGAACAGCTATCATGTCGCGGGCGACGGCCTCGCCAAGCCTGAGCCCGGCATCGAACTGCCGCTCCACGATATTTGTGAACCCGTTATCCACGATGAGTTCTACGGTGATGTCCGGGTTGTCTCTGAGGAAAGCGGAAAGCCTCGGTCGGAAGACCAGATCGATAGCGTCATCGGGGCAAACGATACGAACATGACCCGACGGCCGATCCCTCAGTTCCTTGATCGCATTGATTTCCGACGCGATGCCTTCAAAATGGTGTGTAATCCTCTCGACAAGACGCTCTCCTGCGGCTGTCGGAGCTACGTCACGTGTCGTCCTGGCAAGGAGACGTACACCGAGCCGCTCCTCCAGCGCCCTGATGGTATGGCTTAGAGCCGAGCGTGTCACACCCAGCTTCGCCGCCGCGCGCGTGAAGCTGCGCTCCCGCGCGACCTCCAGGAAGGCTTTCATTTCCGCGAATTCGTCACGACGCATTGTTGAGCCTACTTCACCACGACATGCAGACTATACCTTCTAGTGGCTCAAAACCAACCCGACTATCTTGCTTCACAACAGAAGCGAGATAGACGAATGACTGAGATCACACTGCAGGAAGGTTTTACAGGCCGCGTGGAGACAACGCCTTGGGGCGCGGTCGCCTGCCTATCGCTCCTCACCTTTCTCCTGGTGGGGCTCGAGTTCTTGCCGACCAGCCTTCTGACCCCGATCGCTCGGGACCTCTCTGTCACCGAAGGTCAAGCGGGGCTTGCGATCGCGGTGTCCGGCTTTTTCGCAGTCATGACCAGCCTGTTCGGAAATACGGTCTTGAGCAGAGTGGACAGGAGAACGGTTGTCCTCGTCTATACAGCGGTGTTGGCGGTCTCCAGCCTTGTGGTAGCGCTTGCAGTGAGCTTTCCAGTTTTCCTGATGGGCCGAGCGATGGTCGGCATCGCGATCGGCGGCTTCTGGTCGCTCTCGACTGCTATCCTCGCACGCCTCGCGTCCGGCCCCGACCTCCCCAAGGCCATCGCCCTCCTGCAGGGCGGGACCGCGCTGGCGATCGTTGCCGCCGCGCCGCTCGGCAGTTTCCTGGGAAGTCTCATCGGCTGGCGAGCTACCTTTCTAATTACGGTACCCATCGGTCTGGCGGCATTGGTATGGCAATTCGCTGTGCTGCCGAAGATGCCGCCCGCCGCCGTCGTATCGGTGATGACGATGTTCGGGTTGCTCCGCAACCGCACCTTCGCGATCGGAATGGCGGCAACGGCGCTCGCGTTCATCGGCATGAACTCGCTATCGATCTACCTGCGGCCCTTCCTCGAACAGGTCACTGCCCTCGATATCAACATCCTTTCCATGGTCTTGCTCGGCTTGGGCCTCGGTGGCCTGGCCGGAACGTTCTTGATCGGATTCGTGCTTCGACGACACCTGAGTGCCGCGTTGATCGGGATTCCATGCGTCCTCGCGCTTCTCGCAGCCCTGTTCATCGGTGTCGGCGCGTTTAAAGCTGTCACAGCAGCCGCGCTCATTCTGTGGGGCTTCCTCTCAACGCCGATCCCGGCCGCGTGGAACACCTGGATGACGCGGATCATCCCGGATGACCTCGAAGCTGGTGGCGGACTTCAGGTCGCGTTGATCCAGTCTGCAATTGCGGGCGGCGCTTTCGCAGGAGGGATGCTCTTCGACACCGTCGGTTGGTGGAGTGCGTTCCTGCTGGCCGCCGTCCTGCTCGCCGGGTCTGCCATACTCGCCACGATGTCGCGTCCGGGCATCTAACACCAATCCAAATTTGAACTGGAGATCGTCATGTCGCAAGGGATCGAAAACAAGGTCGTCGTGATTACTGGCGCAAGCAGTGGACTGGGCGAAGCAACCGCCCGCCACCTTGGCGAGCGTGGCGCCATCGTCATCCTTGGTGCTCGTAGGGCCGATCGCATCGAGGCTCTCGCCAGCGAACTGACAGCAAAAGGTCATAAGGCAAAAGCCGTCGAGACAGACGTGACGGACCGTGATCAGGTCAAGCACCTTGTGGACTCGGCAGTCCAGGCGTTCGGCCGCATCGACGTCATGCTGAACAATGCGGGCCTGATGCCTCTGGCTCCGCTTGAGCGTCTCAAGATCGACGAATGGGACCGCATGATCGACGTCAACATCAAGGGCGTCCTGTATGGCGTAGCCGCCGCACTCCCCCACATGAAGACCCAGAAATCCGGACACATCATCAATGTGTCGTCGGTTTATGGTCATGTAGTCGATCCAGGAGCGACCGTCTACTGCGCCACCAAGCATGCAGTCCGCGCCCTCTCCGAAGGCCTGCGCAAGGAAGTTAAGCCCTACAACATCCGCACCACGATCATCTCTCCGGGCGCTGTCAGCACCGAGCTCCTCGAACATATCAGCGAAAAGGACATTCAGGCGGGGACCAAGGAGTTCGTCAGCAAGATCGCGGTGAGCGCCGATACCTTTGCCCGAACCGTGGCCTTTGCCGTCAACGAGCCTGACGACGTCGACATCAACGAAATCCTTTTCCGTCCTACCGCGCAGCCTGTCTGACGGAGGAAGAGCATGCCTTCGCCTTCACATCTTACCCGCCGAGAAATCTTGGCCGGAACCTTGATTTCCGCTGCTCTGCCTTTTGCATCGTTCGCACAACAGGGGCGCGATCCGGACAATCAGGAGCCGACAGACGTTCGTATCAGGATGAGCTTTGGCGACTACGCTATGACGGCGACACTCTATGACAATCCGTCGGCACGAGACTTCGCGTCGATGCTGCCCCTGAGCCTAAAGATCGAGGACTACGGCCGAAACGAGAAGATCGTCCACCTTCCCCGCAAGCTCACCGAAGACGGTAGCGGGCCGTTTGGCAACGAACAGCCGGGCGATCTTTGCTACTTCAAACCCTGGGGAAACCTGGCGCTCTTCTACGCCGACTATAAGTGGGATGGCCTGATCAGGCTCGGCCGCTTCGAGGAAGGCTTCAAACCTCTGCTTGTTCGCGGCGAATTCCCGGTGCGCATAGAGCGGAGTTGACACCACACCTTCATTCCATCCATCAAGAAAGGACCTACCTGATGAACAACTTCAAGATCGCGCTCGTAGCAATGGCTATGGCCGTATCGTCCCCGGCCCTCGCCAACGACGAAAAGGGCTCTATCGTTGGCGCGTGGAACATGACCTCCCTTCAGTTCACCGACGCAAGCGGCAGACAGAACACGATTCCGTATTCCGGGCAGGTGATCTTCTCGAAAAGCGGCACACTATCCGTGCAGGCCATGAACCCGGACGCTGCGGCGGAGCCGACGCCTTACACAGCAAATGGCTATGAGGCCTATTATGGCCCGGTCGAAATCGACGAAGCGAAAAAGACGTTTGCCATCACCGTGGGTTCATCGCTCGTTCGCAACCTAATCGGACAACGGCTCGAGCGGAATTTTGAAGTGACGGAAGACCAGTTGGTGATCACGCCGACAAATGCCGCCGAAGGCTGGCGCGTGACGTACGAGCGGCTGTAAGAGGAGAAGACCCTCCGTGCCTTCAACACACCTCGGGTAGGCTGACGTTAACCGTCTGGCTAAAGTTTGCGTTTCTATTTTGACGTAGTCTGTCTTCCTCGGGTCGTAGTCCGCACCGGGACCGTCTTGCCGTACTCGTTCCACCACGCGGTCAAGGCTTCCATGGTCGGCCCAAGACCCCTTGCCTTGGCGGTGATCTCGTAGTCGACCCGTGGCGGCACCTCGGCGAACACTGTTCGCGAAACGAGTCCATCCGCCTCCAGTTCCCGCAGTTGCGCCGTCAACATATGCTGCGTAATGCCGGGGATAGCCTTCCGTAGCTCGCCGAAGCGGTAGACCCGTTGGTTGAGCAGCCACATGATCTCCAGCTTCCATTTGCCGGAAAGCAACGAGAAGGCTCGACGCATCTCCTCGTGCATGTTGATGGCGTCGTTATCCTCAGTATGCATTGCCATACTAGCCCATCCGAATTCATCCTACTTGCGCATATCGACCTTACACTACATTTTCTTTGCGAACACCAGAGCTGCGTTGCGCTGGAGCCCTCAAAAATCGACACGCACGAAACCCGCCGGGAACCCAGCGGGAAGGGATATTCAATGGCCGAAAATCACATCTACTGGATCAGCACGACGCTTCTTAGTCTGCTGTATCTCTCTTCCGCCGTGACCTACTTGGTAAAGACCGAGTGGGTTCGAACAACGATCGTTGGATTCGGATATCCGGCATACCTCGTCCACGTCCTCATCGCCGTCAAGATTCTTGCCGTGGCCGTGGTGTTGTCGCGATACAGCGTGGCGCTGAGCGACGTGGCTTACGCTGGGATGCTGTTTCACCTTGTCCTTTCCGCCATGGCGCACCTTGGCGTTCGTAAACCTCTCGGCGCGCTCCCCGCGCTGCTTGGACTGATTTTCCTCGTCACCTCGTTCGCGACGCAGAACGCTGCACGCGACTTCCCCTCACCCTACGCGCTGGCGCAAACGGCGCACTGAGCCGGATGGCCAGCTCGTCATTGCGCCGAAGGACGGCCCCGCCTTGTAGCGCAACTTCCCGTCAAGAAATTCCACGGCGTCGGACCGGCGACTGCCGAAAAGATGCGCCAGCTCGAGGTCGACGCTTTCGACGGTGGAAAAGCTCTTGCCAAATTCCAGCGCGTATCGTGGACTGCGTTACTTGTGCTTCAGCAGCCACATCTTGCCGGCCATCGTAATGCCGCGCGCGGACTGTTCTGATGCAACCTCGAGATTGAGGGCTTGCAGAAGGCCACGGTCTGTCAACTCTTCCAACGTTGCTGTGGTCAGCGATTTCACCTTGATCGGCCGCTCCTTGAAGCGATCTGTTTTCGCATAAGTTACCGCGGCATCGAAATGCGTCCACTTCCCGCCCTCCTGAGGATAGAGGTCGCCATCTTTCGCAAGCTTCAGGCCTCTGATCTGGGTCGGCGTCAGCGTCACCTCCAAAGCGGCTGTGTTGGTCCTTGTCTTTGCAGTCGTAATCAATGTTCGATCCTAGCGTGAATGATTTCTGGTGACGCCGTTTTGAAGTCGCCGGAAGGTTGTTGGACTATGTTCGCTGACGCCGCTTCCCGGAAGGAAACGAGCTTGCCAATGCGCTCATCCCAAAGCGCCAATCGCACACAGCCAAGGCTCTGCCACAGGGTGATGCGGCCGATCTTTGCCAACTCCGGATGTTCGCGCAACACTTCCGGCAGTCGATAGTAGGGAATTCTGCTCGAGAGGTGGTGAATATGGTGAACGCCGATATTGCCGCTCAGCCAGCGAAGCACGACAGGCAGGTCGTAATGAGACGCACCGTGGAGGGCTGCCTCAGGAAATTGCCATTCTTCGGTCTTCGACCAATGCGTTTCCTCGAACTGGTGCTGGACATAAAATAGCCAGACGCCTGCGGCGCCCGCGAGAAGGACGATAGACAGATGGATCAGAATGAAGGGAACAAACCCCATGGTCCATATCATCGAGGCAGCCAGGACTGCGACCGCCAGATTGGTGCTCATGGTTGAAACCCACGGCATGGCACCGGAGCGCATCATCCCGAAAGGCAGCCGCTGTTTAAATAGAAAGAGCCAGGCTGGTCCGATGCCGAACATCACCAGCGGATGCCGATAAAGCCGATAAGCAAGGCGCCCCAACCAGGAGCGCGTCTGATACTCTTCGACGGTGAGGGTGGTGATGTCGCCGATGCCACGCTCATCCAGATTGCCGGCGGATGCGTGATGCAGGGCATGAGCCCGTCGCCAGTAATCATAAGGTGTGAGGGTCAAGACCCCGAGCGTGCGCCCGATCCATGTATCGAGACGCCGCCGTGCGAAGAACGATCCGTGTCCGCAATCGTGTTGGATCATGAATAGCCTGAGCAGAAAGCCGGCTGCCGGGACGACGAGGATCAACCCCGGCCAGAACTCCTGCATCAGGGATACGTAGGTCAAGGCCCAAAGCGCGACAAATGGGCAAACCGTCACAAGTAGCTCGAACGCGCTGCGGCTCAATCGTGGCTGTCGGTATTTTGCAAGGATCTTCAACCACGCACCGGCGGTGTCTTCGATGGCCGCTTCCGGTCGATGGGCGTGGGCGTTCATTGATTGGAATCTCTTTCCAGCAGCGAGGAAGCGGGTTGGATCCACGCTTCGAGGCGGTCGCATGTTTGTTAGCCCTGACGCGCCTTGCGAGCAGCATAGCGGCGATCGCGCTCTGCCTTGCGCGCGGCCTCATCCGCTACGACACACGCGGTGCGATTGTTGACTTCGGCCTGCCGGGCTTCGGCTTCGGCCCTTTCATGAACCTCTGCGGCAGCAGCCAAAGCGGCGGTGTCCGCCAGTACGCGCTCGTTTTCGGCTGCTTTCAGCGCGTCGCGCTCAGCGCGGCGGGCCGTCCTTGCAACAGCGGCAGCCTCGCGCGCCGCCAGACGTTCCCGCATAGCTGGATCGGTAGGCTTCGGCGCGGATGCAAATTTCGTCAAAAGCTTGAGTCTGGCCTCATGTGCAGTCTTGCGGCGCTCGGCGAAGCTGTTGTCGTTCGGAGTTCTCAATAAATCGTCCTACTCGAATCTCGGAGGTTGCGGTGGAGCCGATTTGAAACCGTACAGTCCGTCCGGCGCACCCGGATCGCTCAACCGCCTAACGGAAAAAGGCCAGACATTCGCCTGGCCTTTAAATGCTATTGCCGCCATGCCAGTACATCCTTGGCCATGGGAGGCTCAAGCTTTAAGCGGCTTGGAGCTGGCCTGCGGACATCTTGCCCGACTTGCGATCCTGCTCCAGTTCGAAGCCGAGCTTCTGGCCTTCGACGATCGATCTCATCCCGGCGCGCTCGACGGCGGAGATGTGAACGAACACATCGGCGCTGCCATCATCGGGCTGAATGAAGCCGAAGCCCTTGGTGGCGTTGAACCATTTAACTGTGCCAGTGGTCATAACAAACCCTTTCATCGCACGACTGATCGACCACCGTGCGACGCACGGCGGTGGTTTCGACTTTTGAGAGGGAAAGTTGATCAAGAGGCGCAGAGCGCTGCAAAAACAATATCGGCAAACAAAGTATCGATGGTTCTTCCTACAGCGTCATCGGCGTCCCGTCAACTTCTTGTTATGAAGTTCTCACGATTCTAATTCTGGCTGCGTATCTTGCAGATACATGCCGAACGGCGCGATGAAGGCATGATAAGTGGCTAATTTGCACGCCAGAGCGATTCCCAAGAACGCGTCCCGGGCAAGGCACAGACGAAGCATCGGACGCCGACCAGATCGTCAGATCACCAAGACCGTCGTTCCCAAAGGAGTGCGGTCGTAGAGTTCAATGACATCCTCGTTCGTTAGACGGATGCACCCGTTCGATACGGCTTGGCCTATTAGCCATGGCTCGTTTGTGCCGTGCAGCCGGAAGAGGGTGTCGCGTCCGTCGCGGTAGAGATAGAGCGCACGGGCACCAAGAGGGTTGTCTGGTCCACCGGGGACGCCACTTGCATATTGCAGTAGGCGCGGCTTCCGTTTCATCATACTTTCACTGGGCCTCCACGAAGGCCACACTTCTTTTCGCTGGATGGTCGCTCTACCCTTGAGAGTCAGTCCCTCCTCGCCGACCGCTACGCCATAGCGGGTTGCCCAACCGTGTTCCTCCACAGCATAGAGGAAACGGTCATATGTATTGACCACAAGGGTCCCCGGCTGCTCACTTCCATTGTATGGCACCTGCTGACGCCTATAACGCGGATCTACTCTTGGGGGAGCTGCGAAGGCAGAGGAAATCGGCCCCCAAGCCCGTGGTATTGCAGGCGTACATCCGGACGTCATCAGTGCCAAGCTGCCCAGCACGAGCCCCCGGCGTGTAATGAGTTCATCGTTCATTTCTGCCCTGCTTACGCGCAGACGAGAAATACAACACTCTTCTAGCATTCCGGCACTTAACGGCCAAGCCTTAGAGAGTATTAGGTCTCTATGTGGCCAGGTCTGTTTGTGGTACTCTACAATCAAAGTCGCAACTTTGGAGGCTTCGCATCGAGCCCCTCAACGCTTGATCCGGACCAGATCGGGCTGAAGGCATACGGCGTGGCCGTCCAATCATCCAGCTTCATGTGTGTGCTCGTCGAAGTTCGTGAATGGAGTTGCTCATGAGCGGTCGCCTATTGTTTGTAACCTGGCTCGCACTCGCAGCAGCGGTTTGTCCAACGCTAGGGGAGACGAGGCCGGGTTCTGCGTCCGGCGACGGTGTAGCCGCTCCGACAGTCTCTACGACGACACCACGGAATGTGGTCACGGCAGCGCGAAATCAACAAAAGGTAGGGCGATTCTTCATTGAGTTCCGTTCCCGCTATGCCCTCAGCTACGGCCACACGTACGTGATTTTTGGGCGTATGGGCAAGACGGGCAACATAATTGATCGCGAAGTGGCCGGTCTGCATCCGGCGTCGAACAGTGCCGTACCCTACATTCTGGGCCATTATATTCCGGTGCCAGCCGAGACCGGGGAGAGCGACGGAGACCTGGATGACAGGTACAGATCGGCTAGCTGGCGCGTTACGCTGAACGAACAGGAATACAGGGAAGTTGTTGCGTACATACGCAAGCTGCAGGCCAGTACCCATTTCTGGCAGGCGACAGTAAGCAACTGCAATGCCTTCGTGGGGAAAATCGCTCGCTCCATGGGATATAAGACTCCCGGCATCTGGCTTCGCCCGCAGCAGTACGTTGTCAAGCTACGAGAAATGAACGGGGGGCCGAATGCGGTCGGCTACACCGGGCCCCCAGGTTAGATTTTGCGGCCGCAGGCGACGCAGATGACATGCCGAGCGCACGCACGGCGATAATCGGCGTGCGCCTGCTCTCGCTTACGTCAAAAACCCATTGGCGGCGCGTAAAAGCAACGAACCGTATCCTCGTTGGGAAATAGGCACAGGTGATAGGCACCGTCCGGCGATTCTTTCACTTGCGATTGTGGAATTGAAAAAACGTGACTACGCGTTGCCAACCGATGGTCGCCAGGAAGAAGCGTCACTTCGTATCCGCCTTGGTTAGGGTGGACCGTTTTAGAGGAAATCCTTTGGCAATCGCCGTTCTCACCGTCACCGTTGCAGCAGAAGGGCTCGTAGGTGAAGCCCGATGGCGCTTGGTGGGCATGGGCGGCTGTAGCCAGCACGATCACGATCCCCGCAAGTAACATTCGCATGGCATCCTCGCTTTCAGATGCGACGCTTGCGAAACGTGGCGCAACCCACGCCCCGACAAACTTCGTTATTCCTTTCCGTCGAACGGATCAGCCAACGCCGAAGCCGGACGACTGATCGGATACTTGATGACAGAGACCTTCTCCGCGAGCTGAACATCGCCGTTTTCCTTGAGCAGCGCACGAAAGCTCGGATGCATTCCGCCATCCTGATAGGCCAGCGGCGGGAAATCTTTGGCCGCCAGCTCCTGGTATTTCTTTTCGTCAGCAGATGATTTGGCTATGACCGCAGGATCAGATTGGTCGACGCGCTCCGGACATGCAGCCAGCGGATCGTCGGGATCGCCGTCCTTGAATTCGGCGTCGAAGACGTACTTCCTGCCGCAGGCGGCAACCCTGGGCTCGCGTCGCCGAACCTGAAAAATATCGTAGCCTTCCTTGAGGTTCTTCCAGAAGGCAAAGTTCGGGTCATCACGATGCGCGGCAAGGTTCCGCGGTGTCATGTGAAATGGATAGGCTTGCACCTGGAACGCGCCCTGCCCGCCTCTCAGCGCCTTCTCGACGACAGCGTAGATTTCACCGACGCCCTGGTCGGTCAAAGCAAAGCATCCCGAGGATGAACACGCGCCATGCACCATCAGGGCTTCGCCGCTATAGCCCAAGGCGGCTTCCAAACGGTTCGGATAGCCCAGATTGAAGGAGAGATAGAATTGCGATTTCGGGTTCAGACCACCTATGGAAACGCGGTAGAAGCCCTCGGGTGCCTGTCGGTCCCCGGCCTTCGTTTTCGGACCCAGTTTGCCAGACCAACGACACATCGGATAAGTCTTGAGCAACGCGTATTTGCCGCTGCTGTCGACTTTCCAGACCTCCAATTCGCTTTCCATTTTGAAGATACGCACGAGGAGCGGAGAGTCCGGTTTCATTCCTTTGGCCTGCATGCTGGCTAGCAGCTTCGGCGGGATATCGTGAGAAGCCACGCCGAGATCGTCGAGCGACTGTACACAGCCGCTCAGGACGACCGCGACCACGGCAAACACCACCCAGCGGAGCGATTGCCAGCTCCTGGCTATTTGATTCAACATATTAGACAATGACGACAAACCACTGTCGTGGTTTGCAAATGTAGACATGCGCAAAGTCATGCCCTTCCCTTTGGTCTAGAATTTCTGACGAAGAAAACTCAGACGGAAGCGATGGGGGGACGTTGTTCGACAGGCTCCAGAATGCCTGTGATCACGACGGAAGCGGTAATGCCAAACAATGTGACGGTGGGTCGGATACGAAGAGGTTCAGGGGCCTGCGCCACGATGCCATCCTGCTGACAGTGCGATTCCGAACGAGATCGGCCGTCACCGCGATGGTGTCCCCCGGAAGTCGAAGGGGCGCCAATGGAAACCTGACCGGCATGATCATGAACCGGCGCGGCGATGCAGGGCGCGGCAAGCGACCCCAGCAGCATTATCGTCGCGACGAAGACGTTGATCAGTAGGCGCATTGGCTCATTTTGCTTACGGGAATCCCGTGTTTCACCACCTGCATCATGATGAAATTCGTCCGTTCGGTCAACGAGCAAGCCCTCCGGCGGCGTTTGTGTTCACTCAGGTGACGTTACGTGTGCTTTGCCTTTGCCACTGATCCCTTGCCAAGAAGCACGCGGTTTTCCATGGTGCGTTCTGGGTTTCAAAACGGGAGGATCAGATTTGCCCACGGGTACAGTAAAGTGGTTCAATCAGGACAAAGGCTTCGGCTTCATTCAGCCAGATGATGGATCGACCGACGCGTTCGTCCATATTTCGGCTGTTCAGCGCTCGGGCCTCTCCGGACTGCTGGAAGGCCAGAAGGTGAGCTACGACATTGTTCAAGATCGGCGAACAGGGAAATCATCTGCTGAGAATCTGAAGGCCCTTTAGGGCTCAGGATGCGATGTCGGCTGTTTCGCTATCGCAGCCGACATTTTCTCCAGGGAGGTCGAGACGTCTGGGAGAAAAAAGCAGGCCCGTTCCAATATTACCCTCGTCCGGGGGCATCGCCTTCGCCCGAAATGGGGTGTGCGACCCCCTGTGCTTCAACAAGCCAACCGCAAGGTCAGGCTCATCGCTTTGGCTGTCGCTGTCGCTTTCCTTGCAGTCATCACGATTCATGCCCTCCTGACTTAGCCTACGTCAGCCGAACCCTTAGCCTACGTCGGCCGAACCCTCAGAATCACACTCGGCTTTCCACCATCCTTGGGAATGCTGTAGACGTCGTACGACGCTTGCGGATCGTTGCCCATCCCAAGCGATCCTGCTGGCATCCCCGGCACTGCCAAGCCCGCAATATCCGGCCGCTTGCTCATGACTGTTTCAACCGCCTCCAATGGAACGTGGCCCTCGAAGAAATAGGGGCCGGAAACGGCGGTATGGCAGCCCTCCATTTCCGCAGGAATCTTGTATTTCGCCTTGATCGCAGTCAGGTCGTCATCATGTTTCACCGTGACATTGAAGCCCGCCCTGGTCATCGCGTTTGCCCAGGCCTCGCAACAGCCGCAGTTCGGGTCCTTGTACACGATCATGCTTTCACCGGCTGCCCGCGCTACTCCGATCAACGAAATCGATCCAACGGCCGCGACGGAACAAAGGAACTGTCTTCTTTTCATTTTGATTGTCCTTACAGATGATATCCGGAGACGGAAGCAGAGCTATGGCGACCATCATCCCGGGCTTCTCTTGCCATAGTGGCATTTTCGGAGCTGGGCTGCGGGCAGTCAAAGCACGTTTCGGAGATAGACCGCCCACAGCCCAGACATTCACATCAGCGGAAGAATTTACGAGCGCCGCGATCACCAGAACGATGACTGCGGTCCCAATAAGCACCGCAAGGCCCATTGCCTACACCATGCTGCCCATCATGTAGTTCATCATGGCATCCTCCTTCATTCGGCCGCTTCGCTCAGAGCATCCGAGCCAGGCTTAACGTCGGCCAATGGAGCATCTGCCCTGGAAGGCAACCGACAGCCCTTTACCAACCCGTAGATCGCCGGGATCACCACCAGGGTGAGAAGCGTCGAGGAGATCATTCCGCCGATCATCGGCACGGCGATGCGCTGCATGATTTCCGATCCGGTCCCAGTGCTCCAGAGGATTGGCACAAGCCCCGCCATAATGGCGACGACCGTCATCATCTTCGGCCGGACGCGTTCGACCGCCCCGACCATGATTGACTGGTGAAGGTCCGCTCTCGTGAAGCCCCGCCCTTCCGTCGCGCAAATTGAGCGTCGCTCCTTCAAGGCCTGGTCGAGATAGATCAACATGATCACGCCCGTTTCGGCCGCGACGCCCGCTAGGGCAATGAAGCCGACGGCAACAGCCACGGAGGCATTGAAACCGAGCCACCACATCAGCCAGATGCCGCCGACCAGTGCGAATGGCAGGGACAGCATGACGATCATCGTCTCCGTCAGCGCCTTGAAATTCAGGTAGAGCAGCAGGAAGATCAGCGCCAAGGTCAACGGCACGACGATCATCAGACGTGCTTTCGCACGTTCGAGGTACTCGAACTGCCCGCTCCAGGCGACGGAATAGCCTGCTGGCATCTTCACGCTCTGTGCGACCGCCTCCTGCGCTTCGGCCACGTACCCACCCAAGTCGCGATTGGCGATATCGACGAAGATGTAGACGGCAAGCTGACCGTTCTCCGTGCGGATCGCGGTGGCTCCGCGTGCGAGCTTGACATCGGCGATCTCTCCAAGAGGCACTGACCCGCCGCCCGGCAGCGAAACCTGCACGTCCCTGGCTATGGATTGAGGATCACTTCGGTAGGCCCGTGGGTATCGGATGGCGACCCCGTAGCGCTCGCGCCCCTCGACAGTCGAGGTTACGACCTCAGAGCCGAGCGCCATACTGATGACGTCCTGAACATCGTTGACCGTCAAGCCGTAGCGGCCAAGAGCTGCCCGGTTCGGAACGATGTCGAGATAATAGCCGCCGATGACCCGCTCAGCGTAGGCGCTGGAGGTGCCGGGGATAGTCTTGAGCACGCTTTCGATCTGGCGAGCGACCTTTTCCATCTCGCCAAGATCGGTGCCGTAGACTTTGACACCTACAGGCGTCCTGATCCCGGTCGACAGCATGTCGATGCGGGCGCGTATCGGCATGGTCCAGGCATTTGATACCCCGGGAAACTGCAGAGCGGCGTCCATCTCCTGCTTCAGGCTGTCGGTCGTCACACCTGGCCGCCACTGCGACTTCGGCTTGAGAGTGATGATCGTCTCAAACATCTCCGTCGGAGCCGGGTCGGTGGCGGTTAACGCACGACCTGCCTTCCCGAACACGCTCTCGACCTCGGGGAACGACTTGATGATGCGATCCTGCGTTTGCATCAGTTCGGCCGCCTTGGTGACTGATATGCCTGGCAACGTGGTCGGCATATACATCAGCGTTCCCTCGTCGAGGCTTGGCATGAACTCGCTGCCGATGTGCTGGACCGGCCATGCCGTTGCCGCCAGGATCGCGATGGCGGCCAGGATGGTCAGCGTCTTGATTTTAAGGACGCCCGCGATGACCGGCCGGTAAATCCAGATCAAAAAGCGATTGAGCGGGTTCTTATGCTCGGGAACGATGCGGCCGCGTACGAAGAGGATCATCAAGGCAGGAACAAGCGTGACCGAGAGGAACGCGGCTGCTGCCATGGAGAAGGTCTTAGTGAACGCGAGTGGCCCGAACAGCCGTCCTTCCTGAGACTCCAACGTGAAGATCGGCAGGAACGACACTGTGATGATCAGCAGACTGAAGAACAGCGCTGGCCCGACTTCGCTGGCCGCGTCGACCAGTATCTTGATCCTTGGCTTGTCCGGTGGTGCCCGTTCGAGATGTTTGTGGGCGTTCTCGATCATGACGATTGCCGCATCGATCATCGCCCCGATGGCAATAGCAATGCCGCCAAGGCTCATGATGTTTGCGCCGATGCCGAGGATTTTCATGGCAATGAAGGCAATCAGGATGCCCACAGGCAGCATGATGATCGCCACGAGAGCGCTGCGAACATGGAGAAGGAAGGCAACCGTTACCAGCGCGACGACGATGGACTCCTCGATCAAGGTGCCCTTCAGCGTCTCGATGGCGGACTCGATCAAGGTCGACCGGTCATAGACCGGCACGACCTCAGTTCCCGGCGGAAGGCTGCTTTGGACTGAAGCCAAACTCTTCTTGGCGTTGTCGATCACGGTCAGGGCATTGGCTCCGAACCGCTGCAGGACGATGCCACTGGCGACCTCGCCTTCGCCATTCAGTTCGGTAATTCCCCTTCGTTCATCCGGAACGAGTTCCACCTTGGCGACGTCGCCCAGCTTGAGTGGCGTGCCGCCCTGCGTCTTGAGCACGATGTTCTCAATATCGCTGATGCCCTTGAGATAGCCGCGTCCGCGCACCATGAACTCGAACTCAGAAAGCTCGATGGTTCGGCCACCGACGTCCGTGTTGCTGGCCCGGACCGCATTGGAAATGTCGTTAAGCGATATGCCCTGAGCCTTCAGCCGAGAGGGATCGACGACAATGGAATACTGCTTCACGAAGCCGCCAACACTGGCAACTTCGGCGACCCCCTCCGACTTGGAAACGCCGAACCGCACGACCCAGTCCTGGAGCGAGCGTAGTTCCGCAAGGGTAAGGTTCTTGGCAACCACAGCGTACTGATAGACCCAGCCCACACCCGTGGCATCTGGGCCGAGCGTCGGTGTCACGCCTTCAGGCAGGCGGCTCGACGCCGCGTTCAGATATTCCAACACCCGGCTTCTCGCCCAGTAGGGGTCGGTGCCGTCTTCGAAGATCACGTAGACGAAGGAGACGCCGAAGAAGGAGAAGCCGCGAACGACCTTCGACTTCGGCACCGTCAGCATCGACGTCGTCAGCGGATAGGTCACCTGGTCCTCGACCACCTGCGGGGCTTGGCCGGGATATTCGGTGTAGACGATGACCTGGATGTCGGAGAGATCGGGAATGGCGTCGAGCGGAAGCGACCGCAGGGCATAGACGCCACCTGCGACGGCGAGCGCTGCGCCGACGAAGATGAGAATGAGATTGTGAGCGGACCAGGAGATGACGCGGGAGATCATGGCTTCACCTCATCTGTCGCCATGCCGCTCAGCGCCGAGTTTAGGTTGCTTTCAGCATCGAGCAGGAAGTTGGCCGCTACCACCACCCGATCGCCTGCTGCGATGCCTTTGGTGATCTCGGTCTGCTCCTCACCGCGCATGCCGAGCGAGACATCCTTTGGCTCGAATTTTCCATTGCCCTTGTCGATGAAGACGACCTGCCGGTCACCGGTATCGATGACTGCACTGTTGGGCACGGCGACTACGGGCTTCTGTACGCCAGCTTCGATCTCGACATCGGCATACATGTTGGCCATCAGAATTCCGTCCGGGTTCGGAAGCTCGATCCTGACTTTCGTGGTCCGGGTCTCCTGCTGGATTTCTGGATAGATGAGATCGACGGTTCCTTCGAAGGTCCTGCCTGGGAGGCTCCGAACCGTTACGGCAACCGGGCCTCCTTTTCGAATGGAAGCCAGATCGAATTCTGGCACGTCGGCGATGACCCAGACATGGGACGTATCCGCAATCCGAAACAGCGGATCACCCGGCTTCGCCATCATTCCGGTTATCGCCATGCGTTCGAGGACGACCCCATTGCGGGGGGAAGTATATTCGATGCTCATTGGCACCTGGCGCTTCTCGGTGATACTCCGGATCACTTCGTCCGGGACACCCAGGTTTTTCAGTCGAAGCGCGGAACCGGCATCGCTGTTGCGGAGATCGCCCCTGCCCGCAGCGAATTCAGCCCCGGCGGTGGCGATCTCCTTGGAGTAGAAGTTGAAGAGGTTCTCTCCCTTGCCGATACGGTCACCCGTGGTCACATTCGCCACGTCATCGATGAAGGCATCCGTCCGCATCGAGATGACGCTGATAAGCCGCTCGTCCAAGGCGACCGTGCCGGGTACCTGGATTTTGCGAGAGATACTTGCCAATTCGGCCGCAGCTGTCTTGACCCCTGTCCGCTGCAGCTTGCCGAGCGAGACCTTAACCGTAGAGGCATCAGCTTCATCTCCTTCAAAGACCGGGATGTAGTCCATTCCCATGGAATCCTTCTTCGGCACTTTGGATGTGTCCGGAAGACCCATCGGGTTGCGGTAATAAAGGACCTTGCGTTCGGTCGCGGCCGATCCTGACGCGGGCGTCTTCGGCTGGTCGGCGGTTTCAGCGGTTTTGATGCCTGAGGCTGTAAAGCTGATGTCTTCACTTTCGCGGACGGACACGAACTCGCGCCCGTCCGTTGTTTTCTTGGGCTTGGCAGAATATTGGGCGAGACCGTCCGGATGGCGATAGTAGATGATGGCGCCGGTTCCAGTGCTTTTCGGGGTCTCGGCTTCGGCGACTGTCGCACCGATCAGCATCTCGATCTTCCGTGCACCAATACCTTTGACGCCAGCCAGATACCCTCCCCCGCCAACGATGGCGAGGGAGCTGACTGCGAGCAACCATGTTGCGGTCTTCACGGTGTGGCCTTTACGACGACTTCACCCTTGACGGTTTCGCCCTCGCCTTGAACCTTGGCCGCGAGCTGGAAGCGCCAGCCACCTTCCATGCTGAGATTGGTCTTGAATTTATAGGTGCCAGGCTGCGTTGTCGGCAGCTCCTCGACCGGCGTGGTCATCATCTCCATGCCTTCCGGAGCCATGTCCATCCGCGTGGTGAAAATGACCGCGTCAGTGACTGGCTCGCCAGATTGCTTGTTGACGAGGCGCACGGCGACCTCGGTCGGGCCCTGCTTTACTTCCGCAGACACGAGCTGAAATTCGTAGTTCTGCGGATCAGCATTAGCGTTGGAAAACGAGACGGATGCAAGGATAGAGGCAGCGAGCAGCACTCGCGCAAAAGCGTTGAGCTTCTTCATTTGATTACATCTTTTTTTCGGGCGGGCATGATAAGCCTCGCCGTGAACAAAATCTGCCGAACAACCGTAGAGTGACGGAGGATCAGCGTTTAAATTTGCTGGATGTAATCAAGCCCTTGGAGGTCGGGCGGGAGGTTCAACGAGGGCGGAGGTAAGGCTCGCACCGTGAAGAACCCGGAATGCCAACGTCCACGGAAATGCAATGCGCATCCCGGCGGAGTAAGGCGGATGGACCAAGATCATCGATGAGCAAATGAGCGCGAGCGGACAATCTTTTGTACAGCCCGGCGTGACCGATTTCGCCTTGGGGCAACACGGCATGTCACCGTTCGTCGAAGCTACCTCGTCAGGAACAGACGACATGTCCATGCCCGCCATCGCGACACCGCTCGAGGATGCCATCGCACTTTCAGCCGTACTGATGCTTACGGGGCCAAGAATGACCCCGAGCATTGCGAACACGCAAAGCAGGCGTTGAAAGGCGGCGACGAACTTCATGGCTCCTATATTGGCATGCCGTTTTGGCCGAAGGAAGCATGCTCACGAAGATTTGCTCATTCCCGCTCGCAGGTACCTTTGAATTTTCACCACCGCTAACTGCGCAATCGCCACGTCGCCTAGATCATTGCCGTAGACGTCTCAATAATTGCGGTTCGGCAGCTCTTGACCTTCCCATGGTGGGAAGCCCCACATAAGTGACGTCACATTCAATTGGAGACCACCATGTACGAATTCGAAATTCAGAATATGACCTGCGGACACTGCGCCAGTACAGTTGAAAAGGCGATCAAGGCCGCCGATCCAGCAGCATCCGCGAGCATCGACCTTGCGGCGAAGAGTGCCAAGGTCGAGACCAAAGTTGATCCGGCGATCATCAAGGCGGCAATCGAGAACGCGGGCTACCCCTCAAGTTTCAAGCAAATCTGACGGATGGGTGGAGCACCGGGGATAAGGCGGTGCTCCACGCGACGGTCTAGGCTGCCTTGCTCGGGGCGTTCATCATTTCCTGTTCTACTGCATCAATCGATGGTCGCTCGTAGGACGAGATTGTCTTGCGTCCGTATTCTAGCGCCACCTGGGGCACCGAACCGTTCATGTACGCGATCAGTGTCTGCTTTGCGATCAGGTATAACCGGTGCTGCTTCGTCCGAACTGCCTTTACCTGTTGGACCAACGGGCTGCAGACGCAATAGGACATCAAGATTCCGAGGAATGTCCCTACAAGCGCCGAGCCAATTAAATGCCCGAGCACGGCGGGCGGTTCATTGATCGCCGCCATGGCTTTGATGACCCCCAGCACCGCCGCAACGATGCCAATGGCAGGGAACGCGTCACCCATTGTCGTCAGTGCATGATAAGGCTTCAATTTGTCGTGCAGAACGCTGCTGATCTCTTCGTCCATCAGCGCTTCGATCTCGTGAGAACGCGCATTCCCAATGATGATGAGACGTATGTAGTCGCAGATGAAGGATGTCAGTGCCGTATTCTTCAGGACGGTTGGTGCACCCTGGAAAATGAATGACTCTTGTGGGTTATCGATATGCGCCTCGATTTCGTTGCGCGATTTTGTCCGCAGGTCCCGCATCAGGCTATAGAGCACCGCCAGAATATCGAGATATTCCCGCTCCTTCGGAACTTTGTGTTTGAACGCCTCGCCCAGCGCCTTGAGTGAATCTTTCACGATCTTCATTGGATTCGCCATGATGAAGCTGCCGATACCGGCACCTCCGATGATGACGAGTTCGAACGGTTGAAATAGGGCTTCGATTTCTCCACCCATGGCCATGAAGCTGCCGAGAATGCAGCCTGACGTGATAATCAGTCCGATAACAATATTCATTTGAATCTGCCCCTACCGAGCGACGCTTCATCGGAAGCTTCAGGCGCACGCTGGCAGTGGCCTCAACGTGCAGCGCTCGGAATTATCGCCTCGTTTCGTTTTGAAAGAGATCAGGCGGATACGATTGGCGGCCGATAGATTGATGTCGACACTTCACCGAGGTCGATGGTGAGCGCATCGGCGTACGTCACAGGTTCAACAGCACTCGAAGATATCAGGCTCGGCGGCACGACCCACATTTTAAACTGAACACAGTGATCAGAATCCGCTGGGCTGACATGTCCCGTATCGGAGACATTCTGGTGATCAACCGCTTGGGCTGTCATTATCACTTGAAAGCCGAACGTCTCCAAATCCTGGGCATGGGCTGAACGGCATGCGCCCTCGCTGCCAAAGCCGAGTAGCGCGATCACGACGATGCTAAATAGGAATCGTATTGCCGTTGCCATTGGGTGCGTCCGTGGTGGAGTTAAAATTCAGCACGGACCTTGCATGGGCCTTACCCTCGCCTCCGACGACCGGCAACGCTACTATCATCGACCGCCCGCCCTTCAGATTGATCCAGCTCCCACGAGAGCGGCTCATTGGCCAATTGTCGTGAAAGCAGCGGATGCGCCCCAGAGTGGAAAGAGCGCATCCGCCGACGTCAGGCCTCGTACCCGACGTATGTCATCATCCCGGTCGCCATGTGGTACAGGTGATGACAATGAAATGGCCAATGCCCTGGATTATTAGCGTCGAAAGCGATGGTGACCTGCGACATCATTGGCAGCAACACGGTATCTCTCAACGCGCCGTTGATCTTTTGCCCGTTGATCGCGACCACTTGGAAATGGTGGCCGTGCAGGTGCATCGGGTGGGACATCATCGACATGTTGCTGATCGAAATCTCAATCCGTTCGCCTTGGAAAACCTTCAAAGTATCACCTTCGATGGCCCAGGCGTACTTGGCCATATCTCCGGACAGCCTGACATTGTAAGATTTGTCGGCGCGGCGATTGGCACTCGACCTCAACGGCCGCAATCGCTGTTCGAGTTTAAGCCCCAAGATCGGACCGTCCCCCTTGCCTGTCGTTGCGATCTTGGACACGGCAGCCCCGGGCGTCGCCAGGATAATGCCAGTTCGCTGAGGAGCCCCCTCACGGAGCGCTAGAATTGGAAAGCTGCCGCCCTCCCTCGGGACCTCAACGACTAGATCAAGACGCTGCCCCATCGATACTGGAAACTGCCTGCCGACAATTGTCTCGACGTCCTGCCCGTCTACGGCAATAAGCCTTGCCAGGAGATCACCCGTATCAATTGTGAAGGCCGTTGCAGTCGCGCCGTTGATCAGGCGAATACGAACCCGCCCTCCTTTTCCAACCTGGAAGACGGCGGGATCATAAAGCGTACGGTCATTGGCGAGGTAGGCATCATACTCGATGTCATTGATGTCCATCTTGCCCATCGACATGCTGCCCATGTCCATTTTCATGGAGTCGGCCCCCATCTCCATGTTCATCGTGCCGCCCATGTCATGGCCAGCCATTCCTCCGCCATCAGCGGTTTTCAAGCCAGAAAGCAACTCCTCTGGCGACTTGAAAGAGAAGTCATGCAGGAGAACGACAACCTCCTGCTCATCGCGCTTCTTGTCCTTGGCGGTGTGGATTATGAGCGGAGCGGCAAGGAGGCTTTGCTCTTGCAGCGTATGGGCGTGCATCCAATGCGTTCCGCCCATCCCGAGATTAAAATTGTAGCGGCGAGCTTCGCCGGGCTTGATTGGCGCAGCCGGGTTCTCAGGAACACCATCCATTTCCCAGGGCGGTGTCAGCCCATGCCAATGGATGAGAGTCGGCGCGTCGATTTGGCTCGTCAACTCGACATTGAAGGGGCTATCCGCATCGAGGATGAGACCAGGCGAGCCATCGGTGCGTGTCAGCCCAAGGACGCTTGCCGCCTTGCCGTTCACCTCAATCGTTCTTTTCACGATGTTGAGTTTTTGAGGGGAGCCAGCGAAGTGGGCAGAGGTAACCGCTGCTGCTCGCGCTAGTTTAGGATTGATTGCGGCAAGCGCACCAAATGTGGCGGCTCCGGTCATAACTCGGTTCAGGAATTCACGACGATACATGTGTTTAGTCCGGTTTCTAAGTCGGCTCGGAGCCGATCAAATGTTGTCAGGCGCGAAGCGCCAGCGAGGAAACATCAGACTGAAAAACGAGGCGGATCTAGCGCAGGTGGAACGGACACACCGGCCAATATGATCGATTTCACATCATACCTCACCGACCGGAAATCCAGTCGAGCGACGGATTGGGATGGGAGGGAGTTCGCGGCACAGGTCGAACAAATCGAGACGCAGCACAAGCCAGCAGCCAACCGTGGTGAAGTCGGGTGCTTGTGAGTACCCTCCATGTCGTCATGGCTGATCGACAAGGCTTGATGAATGTTCGAAAGATCGTCGCAGATCGGAAAAGCATGTGACGTCGAGAACGACGCGAACGCCATCGCGACGGCCAGTATGGCCATCGCAAGCAATCGTGTCCAAGTCCCGTTCCAATTTGTCCACATGCCACCATCCTATTATGGACGCGGGGCAACAGTAGTCACATTTTCTTTATCGGCTTTGATCTGGGTCAAGCCGGTTTGGTGAGCCATCGTAGGCGGACGCTATATCAAGCGCCGCTTCAGTCCCAGCGTCTCATCAAAACTCGCCTTGAAACTACAGCGGAAAATACCCTCTTGACCTTCCCATTATGGGAAGGATTACTTATGTGTGCAGTTCAATAAGGGATCGTCCCATGACTGCCATATCTCAGATCGAAAAATCGGCCGCGCTGCCGATCCCGACCGAGTTCGGGATCGAAGGAATGTCCTGTGCGTCGTGTGTCGTCCGGGTCGAGAAAGCCATCAAGTCTGTTCCCGGCGTCAATGCCGCCTCAGTCAACCTCGCGACAGAGCGAGCAACGGTAACTTTCAAGGACGCGGTCGATACGGCTGCGGTCCTGCACGCCATCGAGGGTGCTGGGTATGAGGCGAAATTCGAAACACAGGAATTTAATGTCGGGGGTATGACTTGCGCATCATGCGTGTCGCGCGTGGAGCGTGCGCTCAAGGCGGTTCCAGGCGTTACGGAAGCCAACGTCAATCTTGCGACGGAGAAAGCGAGGGTCCGTTACGTTTCTGGCACGACCACGCCAGAGGCATTGTCCGCCGCGATCCAAATCGCAGGCTATCAGGCTAAAGCCGCCGTCAACGTTGCAACCGACGACCAAGAAGATCGACGGGAAGCCGAAATTCGGTCGCTCGGCACACAGGTCCTTCTCGCCGCTGCTTTAACGCTGCCGTTGTTCGTCGCCGAAATGGGGTCGCACTTCATTCCCGGGGTCCATGAATTCATCATGGATACAGTCGGAATGCGCGAGAGCCTTTACGCCCAGTTCGCGCTGGCAACCATTGTCCTCTTTGGCCCGGGGCTTCGTTTCTTCCGCAAAGGTGTACCAAACCTACTGCGTTGGACACCTGATATGAATTCTCTCGTGGTTCTCGGGACAACGGCGGCGTGGTCCTATTCGGTCGTCGCCACCTTTCTTCCGAGCGCCCTGCCCACCGGTACCGTCAATGTCTATTATGAGGCAGCAGCTGTCATCATCACGCTGATCCTCCTGGGTCGGTACCTTGAGGCTCGGGCGAAAGGCAAAACCAGCCAGGCAATTAAGAGGTTACTCGGTCTTCAGGCCAAGACTGCCTTTGTTGATCATGGCGGTGAATTCGTGGAAATACAGATCAGCGACGTGGTCGTCGGCGACGTCATTCGAATTCGTCCGGGCGAAAAAGTACCGGTCGATGGCACCCTGGTGTCAGGCAAGTCCTACGTCGACGAAGCCATGATCACGGGTGAGCCAGTAGCGGTCCTTAAGTCGGTCGACAGCGAAATTGTCGGCGGCACCATCAACAAGACCGGTTCCTTTACGTTCCGCGCAACGAAAGTCGGTAGCAACACTCTGCTCGCGCAGATCATCAAGATGGTCGAGACAGCGCAAGGCTCAAAACTGCCGATCCAGGCCCTGGTTGACAAGGTCACCGGCTGGTTTGTACCTGCTGTGATCGTTGCGGCTCTCCTGACCTTCGGCGCTTGGATGCTCTTTGGCCCTTCACCGGCTTTGAGCTTTGCGCTGGTCAATGCAGTCGCGGTCCTGATCATTGCCTGCCCCTGCGCCATGGGCCTCGCAACGCCAACCTCGATCATGGTCGGTACCGGGCGAGCCGCAGAGCTTGGTATCCTGTTCCGCAAGGGCGAAGCTTTGCAGAGTCTTCGGGATACACAGATCATCGCGGTCGACAAGACCGGCACACTGACCAAGGGCAAGCCCGAACTCACCGACTTCCAGGTGTCGTCAGGCTATAGCCGTGATGATGTCCTCTCTTGGGTCGCCAGCCTTGAAACCCTCTCGGAGCACCCGATTGCGGAAGCGATTGTTGCCGCAGGAAAGGCTAGTGCGCTTCCGAGCCTGGAAGTCTCTGGTTTCCAGGCATCGCCGGGCTTCGGCGTGAGCGGTAGCGTTGCCGGGCGTAAAATTCTCGTCGGCGCTGACCGAGCACTGGCCCGCGAAGGCATTGACGTCATAGCCTTCGCCAGCCTCGCGAGCGATCTCGGTCGCGAAGGAAAGTCGCCCCTTTATGCAGCTGTCGACGGACAGCTGGCAGCCATCATTGCGGTGTCCGATCCGATAAAAGAAACGACGCCAGCCGCAATCCAAGCACTGCACGCCCAAGGCCTGAAGATTGCGATGATTACCGGTGACAATCGCCGCACGGCAGAGGCAATTGCCGCGCAATTGGGTATTGATCACGTTGTCGCGGAGGTTCTTCCGGGCGGCAAAGTCGAGGCCGTTAAACATCTTCGCAAAGACGGCCGGAAGGTTGCATTCATCGGCGATGGCATCAACGATGCCCCGGCTCTCTCTGAAGCCGATGTCGGCCTGGCAGTCGGTACGGGTACCGACATCGCCATCGAAAGTGCGGATGTTGTGCTGATGTCCGGCGATTTGACAGGTGTGGCTCGTGCCATTGCACTCAGCCGGGCGACGCTCAGGAACATTAAACAAAACTTGTTCTGGGCCTTCGCCTACAACGTCAGCCTGGTGCCCGTGGCAGCCGGTGCCCTGTACCCAATCAACGGCACCCTGCTCTCACCGATCTTTGCGGCCGGTGCGATGGCGATGTCGAGTGTCTTCGTGCTTGGGAACGCGCTTCGCCTGCGCCGTTTCCGCGCAAACTGACAACACGCGCACCCGATCCCGGTGCGCCTTGAGGAGACTTTGAGATGAACATTGGACAAGCAGCGAAAGCCAGCGGCGTCTCGGCGAAAATGATCCGGTACTACGAACAGATCAAGCTGATCACGCCTGCGCATCGTACAGAATCGAGTTACCGGACCTACACTGACAACGACATTCATACGCTCCGCTTCGTTCGCCGAGCACGCGATCTCGGGTTCTCGGTTGAACAGATGAAGACCTTGCTCGCGCTGTGGCGAGACCGGTCACGCGCGAGCGCAGACGTAAAGAGCATCGCTCTTGAGCATATTGCTGAGCTGGAGCATAAAGCTGCCGCGATCCAGGCAATGACCGAAACGCTTAAACACCTTGCAAATCATTGCCACGGAGATGACAGGCCAGACTGCCCGATCATCGAGGAATTCGCGAACTCAGGCCAAAAGGATGATGATCTGCCTGCCATCAAGGCTCGATTTGGCGTGAATGGCTTGAGGACAGAGCAGTCCTCGCCCTGACGACGCTCCATATTAAAGGTTGTCGGCAGAACGTTTAATATGGCTCGCCGTTGTCGCGCTGTATGAAAGGTTAGGTCGGCTGCCGTTACCGTCAGTCCATCCTGAATCGAGAATGGCAGGTCGTACAGGTTTGCAGCATAAGGTGAAAGGCGTGCTCGGCCGGTATGGAGGACAACTGCGCCTCGTTCTTGACGTGCGTTCCGAGCGGTCCACCACCCATCGGTTCACCGGGTTTCATGCGCATGCTCTCCGTCATCGCTGCAGGATTTTTGGCAGCGGCTGCGTCTAATGCGGTCGCGTAGGCCTGCAGATCGTTCGCCAGACGATCAAACCGCTCCCGCTCTTCAATGATATTTGGCTTTGCCTTCGACTTTGGATCGGCGGCTTCAGCCGCAAAATGGCCCATCAGCACCTCCCCGGATTTGTCCCGAATGGTGTCGGCGGCCCACTTGAACTCGGCTGGGGAGTACGTCGCTGGTTCCTTAAACATTCCGGCGATTGCCTTGGCGGCGACCGCAATCGCTTTCATATCCGCCTGCCTCAGTGCAACGATATCGCCAGCAGCAACGACCGCCGACGCAAGCGCAAAGCAACAGATGACCGCACAGAATAGAACGCCAGGCTTCATTTCAAGCTCTTCATTTCGTTTCCAAAGCACCCAGTGCTGGGCCAACCGGGCCCTTTGCTAACGGCTTGCGTTTGATCAGGATCAATGTCTTAGTTTTTCACTCAGCTATTGAGCAACAGCGGCGAAATTCAGCCGCGCCATAGCCACGAGATTGTAACGATATGGTCGCGATACTGATCGCAGTCCTGTTTTTCGTTTCCCCTGCAACGTCAGGATACTCCTTGCTGCGTCCCTCCATTGGCGTGACGTCAACGGTCGTCGCGGCGGTTCCAACCGATGCACACTGCGATGACACCGAGCTTCATCACACTCAAGGCGCATGCTGCGGCGTGCCATGTCTCTTCTGTGTCGCCGAACAGTCTCCAAGCCGAGAAATTCGTGAACCATCGGCCTTCATCAAACTTTCCTATCCCGAGCGGATAGTAAGCCTTATCGGCTTCGTCTCTGCGCCTGCAGTCGGACCGCCTCGCCCCTTCGCGTGAAGCTAGTTTTCATCGCAGCCTCGAACCGATGCTGTAAACGAACGCGCCTCTGACGAACGCGGAGTCTCCCGTGAATACTGCACACGATCATTCACACCATTACGGAGCGAAAGCCCCACCCCAGCCATCGGGCAGCGGACCAGTCATCTATACCTGCCCCATGCATCCGCAAATCCGGCAGCCCGGACCTGGTAATTGCCCGATATGCGGAATGACGCTTGAACCTGAGGTCGCGTCGGCCGAAACGGGCCCCAGCGCCGAATACATCGATATGCGTCGGCGCTTTTGGGTCGGACTCGTCCTTTCCGTGCCTGTCCTTGTGTTGGAAATGGGTGGTCACCTGACTGAGCTCCATATGCTGATCGGGTCGCAGCTTGCGAATTGGATTCAGCTGGTGTTCGCCACGCCGGTTGTCCTCTGGGCTGGAAAACCGTTCTTTGAGCGTGGATGGCAATCACTGGTTACACGCCACCTGAATATGTTCACGCTCATTGCGATGGGCACAGGCGTCGCGTGGGTTTACAGCGTTGTTGCCACGCTCGCGCCCAATCTATTTCCCGAGACATTTCGTGCCGACGGCGGGTCGGTCGCCGTCTATTTCGAGGCAGCGGCCGTCATCACAGTGCTGGTGCTGTTGGGCCAGGTCCTGGAGCTGCGGGCACGCGAACAGACAGGCGGCGCCATTCGAGCGCTCTTGAACCTCGCGCCAAAATCTGCCCGCAGAATCAAAGCGGATGGAACTGACGAGGACGTCTTGCTTGAAAGCATCAGCGTGGGAGACCGCCTGCGCGTTCGACCGGGCGAAAAGGTCCCAGTCGATGGTCATCTGGTCGAGGGTCGAAGCTCGCTCGACGAGTCGATGATCACCGGGGAATCCATGCCGGTCGGCAAGGACGTCGGTTCGAACGTGATCGGCGGGACAATGAACCGCACAGGCGGCTTTGTCATGGCGGCGGACAAGGTTGGTCGTGACACGATGCTCTCGCAGATCGTCAAAATGGTAGCTGAGGCACAGCGGTCGCGGGCTCCAATTCAACGCCTGGCAGACGAAGTTTCAGGATGGTTTGTACCCGTCGTCATTGTGATTGCCATAATTGCATTCGCGACCTGGATGATCATCGGTCCTGAGCCGCGTTTTGCCCACGGCCTTGTAGCGGCGGTCGCAGTCTTGATCATCGCGTGCCCTTGCGCCCTTGGATTAGCGACGCCGATGTCGATTATGGTCGGTGTAGGCCGAGGTGCGACTCTCGGCGTCCTGATCAAGAACGCTGAAGCGCTTGAGCGCTTCGAGAAGGTCGACACATTGGTTGTCGATAAGACGGGCACGCTCACCGAGGGCAGGCCGAAGGTTACATCAATGTCGACAGCCAATGGTTTTGATGAGATCGCGGCCCTCAGGCTCGCAGCCTCGCTCGAACGTGCCAGCGAGCATCCGTTGGCTGAAGCAATTGTTGCCGCAGCCAAGGAGCGGCAACTTGCGCTCGCAGATGCCCAGGACTTCGACAGTCCGGTTGGAAAAGGCGTGACCGGCACCGTCGAAGGCAAGTCGCTGATTATCGGCAGCCACCGCATCATGGAGGACTCCGGAATTGATGTCTCAGAGTTGACCGAGAAGGCTGAAGTCCTGCGCAACGACGGAGCAACTGTGATCTTCATCGCCATCGACGGCAAAGTCGGAGGATTGTTCGCAATATCGGACCCGATGAAGGATACAACGCCCGAGGCCGTCAAAGCCCTGGTCGATTCCGGCGTACGAGTTGTGATGCTGACGGGCGACAACAAGACGACCGCAGAGGCGGTAGCTCGCAGGCTCGGCATCACCGAGGTAAAGGCCGAGGTTCTTCCAGAAGACAAAAGCAGCATCGTCGCTCGCCTTCGCCAAGAAGGCCGGATCGTGGCGATGGCTGGCGACGGAGTGAACGATGCCCCTGCCCTTGCAGCGGCTGACGTCGGGATCGCGATGGGGACGGGAACCGACGTCGCCATCGAGAGCGCTGGCGTCACTCTCTTGAAGGGTGACTTGAAGGGGATCGTGCGGGCTCGCCAGGTTAGCCGCGCGACAATGAGAAACATCCGGCAAAACCTATTCTTTGCCTTCGTCTACAACGCAGCTGGTGTGCCGGTGGCCGCAGGAGTGCTCTATCCATCCCTCGGACTTTTGTTGTCGCCGATCATAGCTGCTGCCGCGATGGCGCTGTCATCCGTCAGCGTAATCGGAAATGCCCTCAGGTTAAGGAGTGCACGGATATGAAATGGGATCGCAGATGGACACTACTCGTGGCTTCATTCGGCGTGATCGTCGCATTCTTTTTCCTGCGGGAACACTGGGCACACGCACTCGGCCTCTTGCCCTACCTCCTGCTTCTCGCCTGCCCCCTGATGCATCTTTTTCATGGCCATGGAAGCCATCAAACATCGCCGCGCGACCATCACAACCATAGGGACGGACCAAGTTGACCTACGCGCAATCGACCGAGATGGAAGTCGTGGTCACCGCACCTCCTCAACAGCTATTCGATTATCTGGACGACCAAGAAAATCTTGGAACGCATATGCAGAAATCGTCGATGATGATGTTGGGCAGCAGCATGGCGTACGAGTTTGACGAAGCTCGCGGTCGCACCGTGGGCTCCGTGATCAGGATGACCGGAAAAATCGCTGGCTTGAACTTGCAGGTGGAGGAAGTCGTCATTCAGCGGCAACCGCCGTTTCAAAAGGCCTGGGAAACGCGAGGGGAACCCCACCTGCTCGTTATCGGAAGCTACAGAATGGGCTTCGAAACCAAGACTGATGGCCGCCTCTGCCGCCTGCGCGTGTTCATTGATTTCAACTATCCCAGCTCGGCGCTTGGCCGGGTTGCCGGATGGTTTCTAGGTCGAACCTACGCACGCTGGTGCGTCCGGCAAATGGCCATAGGCGCTCAGACCAGATTTTCAAAAGACTCTGCCTGACGACCGCCATACAGCCTTGTGGCCACAGTTCGCGTCTGCTGGAGTTTGCTTTCGATTCATTCCGAAGCGTTGGTCGGGATTTGGCGAGATTTCAGAATTAACGAGAAATTTAGATTAATTTTATCGATCTAAAACTGCTTGTTTCGATCCCGATAAAGAAAGCTAAGGTTGCACAAACACGTCCGATGGCGTGTCCCAATTTTTTCAGAGACAGTCACGGATCGTCGCAATGAATACTATCGCCAATTCCGATTCTGCATATTTTCCACCCCCACGAAGTCTCTCATCTCAAACCACAGAGAAGGTGCAATCCCGGGCGGTTGGTCCTGATGTCCTGCGATCTCTGGCGATCCTCCTCGTCATGCTCGTGCATCTCCCTGTCGAGGCGACACCGTCCATGCTGGTCGGCGTCCGAAACTATGCATGGGTGGGCGTCGATATATTCTTTGTACTCAGCGGGTTTCTGATCGGAACCCAACTCGTCAAGGAGGTTTCGCGGACAGGAGGCGTAGATCTGAAGTCCTTCTATCTCCGCCGCGCCTTCCGTATCTTTCCGGCGTTTTTCGTTGTTCTCGGCCTCTACGCAATTTTCCCCATTCTCCGGGACGCCCCGACGATGCAATCGATCTGGAGCTTCGCGACCTTCACGGTGAACTTCGACTTCGACCCGCGCATAGGCCGGGCCTTCACGCAGGCATGGTCGCTTTGTGTGGAGGAGCATTTCTATCTGGTTTTGCCGCTGCTCGTCTTGCTCCTGCATCGTCGGATCGGCATGGGTTGGACGCTTCTCATCGCTGCGGCAATGGTGATCGCAGGAATGATCCTTCGATACACGATCTGGGAAAGCCAGGTCGGCGTTCTCGTTGACGCCAACAAGTTAAGGGATGCCTTCGCGGTGTATCTCAGGGACGTATACTACCCGACATACACTCGCCTCGATGGCCTGATGTTCGGTGTGATCCTTGCTGCGGCGAGGTTTCTCAAACCAGAACTCTGCAAACGTTACACGCCTCCGCGTATTGCCTTGCCGGTGGGCGTCGCTCTCGTCATGACCGCTGTTGTGCTGTTTTCGGTTCGCGGGCCGCTTACCGGAACAAACCTCTTTCTCGTGTTTCAGGCACAGCTTGGTTCGGTGGCCGGGTTCCCGCTCATTTCAATCGGTATCGCACTCATTCTTGGGGCGATGCTCGACTTGGAGCAGCTCATGAGACGGTGGCCGATTCCGGGCGCTGCGGTCGTCGCGACCTTGTCGTACAGCCTTTATCTGACCCACAAATCAGCCTTCCATGTCGATAGGCTTGTCTTTGGCGAAGAGAACCTCAAGGGCGGGTTGGGCTTCGCGGTCTATCTGGTCACCAGCTTCGCTGTGGCAGTTGTGCTCTGGTTTTGCATAGAGAGGACTTTCCTCCTTCTTCGGGATAGAGTTCTCTCTCCGAACAGATGACCTGAACCTGCCAGTTTCGACTGGCATAATCCGCAAAATTCAGTCGCAAAAGTCGGAGGTCTGCGACCGACTTTTGCGAGGATAAGCATTTCACATTTTGGTTGTCGGCTTGGCAAGTGCGCCCCACTTTGTGTCAGGCCGCCATCTTCTCACAGCTCTCTGCGCAACGACGGCACGCCTCAACGCAGCTTTCCATGTCTCCGACGCGCTCGCAGTCGGCAGCGCATTCGCGGCAGATTTCCGCGCATTCGCGGCAGGTATGCTTGTGATGGCTGGTGTCGATCAGCATGAAGTGGGCCGACGTGCGGCACATCTCGGCGCAGGCCATCATCAGTCGGAAGTGGTCGGGCTTCGTATGTTCCCCGCCCGTCTCCAAGCAGTGGGTCATCGCCATCGAGAGGCACTCCTGGTAACAGGCCAGACAGTTCTCGACGCAGCGCTTCATCTCTTCCGATTGGTGGTGCATGACGGTCTCCTACTTGGCTTCCTTGTCGACCCACTTGGTCATATAGGCGATTTCCTTCTTTTGCGCCGCGATGACCTTCTTCGCCATATCCTTCGCCGCTTTGTCATCGCCGTACTTCAGCTCGGCTTCGGACATGGTGATCGCGCCCATGTGGTGGGCGATCATCCCGCAAACGAAAGCGACATCGGGGTCCTTCTGCATCATCCCCTGCACCATGTTGTCATGCATCGACTTCATGCCTTCCATCGTGGCCTCCTGATAGTCGCCCATGGGCATGTCACCCATCTTCATGTCTCCACCCGAAGACATGCCCATTTTCGACATGTCCATGCCTGCGGTTTTGCACTTTTCGGGATAGGTCATCTCCTGGGCTGATGCCGCAAGCGGAGCCAGCGACAGCAGAGCAGTTGCGCCGATCATGGCGAGCGAAGTTTTCACGAAAACGTTCATCGGATTTCTCCTCTTGAGATCAGGTGATGATTGAAGCCCTCAGACGCGGGTCATCTTCGGCGGCGGGTCAATCGGCCTGATCAGGAGAAGAGGACTGGAGGTGGCAACCGACGGGCGAACGACGAGCGGCTCCGAAAGAGGCTGCGCGGCGGTTGGAAGTGTGGGCATGATCGGACAACAGTGCATGCTCACACAGCACGGTCGCGGTAGACGATCCAGCTGGTGACTTTGGGAGTAACCCGCAGGCATACGAAGAGAAATGCAGCCCTCATCGCCTGCATTGGCGAGGCGGCCCGGCATGTTCACCAAAGTCAACGCCACAAGCAGTATGACGGCTAGACGGCTGATTTTGCTCCAGCTGACCATGCGTCGAGATTCCCTTTCGCCTGAGAACTCTCGCGGTAGAAAGATCTTCCGGTACCCTCTGAATTGGATCAGTCGAGCAAGAAGGCAACAGCCCGGGAATGCCTTAACCAAAGTTCAATGGACGTGCGCTACGACGGGCGGTGTCGGGGGATTGGGATGATGCCGCGCTACTCGCTTTCGCAGATTGTGCTCCATTGGGCTGTGGCCGTGCTGATACCCATCCAGTATTGGACAGGCGCAAGCATCGAGCGGACGCATCACGCGGTTCACATGGGCCTGTCCCCAGCCCCATGGGACGTGATCCTGCATCACATTCACAACTACGCCGGGATTACTATCGGGGCGCTCATGGTTGCCCGGTCTAGTCTGCGGGTCATTCATCGCAACGCTTTGAGGCATCCAGCGAAAAGCCCGATGGATCGGCTTGCACGAGCGATGCACTTTGCATTTTACGCTGCGGTTATCGCTCAAGCGGCCATGGGCTTCGTTGCGAGCTACTTCTGGTTCGGGATCGCGCCAGTTCATGTCCTGGGCTCGCGCGTTATCCTGGCGCTATTGGCGCTGCATATCGCTGCGGCTGCGTGGCACACGTTTGTTTGGCGCGACGAAACTGTCGACCGGATGATCTTTCCCAGACGAACAGCTTCTTGAATTTACGACATCAACTTCAGAGTGGCGAATGTCAGGACGACGTAGCGCCCTGTCTTGGCAATGAATACCAGGATCGTGAATGTCATAATCGGCTCGCGCAATACGCCTGCTACGACGGTCAGGGCGTCTCCGAACAGCGGCATCCAGGACAAAAGCAGCGACCACTTCCCATAGCGGCGATACCAAATCGATGCTCGCTCAAGGGCCTTCTCGCTGGCCGGGAACCATTTTCGCCCCTTAAACCGTTCGATCCCACGGCCCAGGAACCAGTTCGTGACGCTACCAAGCGTGTTGCCGATGCTGGCAATCGCCAGGAGAACGGGCAGCGAGAACTTGTTGCTCAGGATCATTCCCACCAAGACGGGTTCCGACTGCAAGGGAAGGACGCTGGCTGCGCCGAGGCAGATCCAGAAAAGGCCGAGATAGGCTGAGAGCTGGAGCATCATGAAGTTCTTGTCAAAGGTACGCCAATGACAGGCAAGTCCGCAGCTGGCGGCCAATGATTGGGGTGACAGCGTATAGATAGATATTGAATTTCGAGCCTTGACCTTGTCACCGTTGGAACCTTTAGAGCCCCTGACCACGGCTCGCGCCACATAAACGACGCGAATCTTTGTAACACAGCGCAAGCATTGCATCCGAACTACGATTCTCGTAGCTCCTTGGGGAATGGGCAGAATGTATCGATTCGCACTGAGCAATATGCTCTTTTTTGTGCGGCTGGTGATCATCGTATCGCTGGCAGGGTACACCTTTTCCAACGCGAACGCCGCGATGCATGGTTCGGCTTTTCCTGAATTGCAAACCTCTGTTGAGATCGGGACCCACGACAATCATTCGATGTTGGCCCATGATCATCAGGCATCTGACACCGCCTCTGACCATCATGACGATCAGTCAAACGCAGATGACAGCGGTATAGCCAAGCAGGAATGCTGCAAGGATTTCTGTGGCGGCTTTGGTATCGTGTGTGAAGCTCCCGATGTTGGCGGACCCGTGTTGTCGTCGATCCGAGAGTTCGTCAATGATCAAAGCATTCTGGGCGAACTGCCGCCTCTCCATCGTCCGCCGAATATCTGAATAGCGAGTTGCCCGCTTTGACGGGTTCGGAAGGCATGCCGTGGTGACCTCACCGCGCCTGCTGTCGATTTCTACTATTCGGATTTTTCAAAATGAAACCTTCCATATTGGTGGTGGGACTGCCCCTGATCGCGGGTGGCTGCGCATCCACATTTCCTCCCGATGTCATTGCGTCGTCAGATGTTGAACAGACGTACTCCGTGCGTCCGATCCAATATCGCTCGCCTATTTCAGGCTTTGTTGCCCGTCAGCCCGTCGATCCCAGGCCTTGGCGACAGCAAAACGACAAGCTGTCTCCAAAGAATGGAGACGCCTCATGACTGGCAAGAAGCTCGCGGCTCTCCTGGCTCTTCCACTGTTCCTTGGCGGTTGTGTTAGTACCGCTGAATACGCAAAGAAGGACGCTGGGTTCACCGCCGTCTCCGCAAGAACCTCGGCGGCCACGTCGAAACAGACGATCTGGGTTCAAAACCAGCAGCAGGCGCAGGCGACCTCCGCGCAAGTGAAGTCGCTCCTCGCGCGGAAAAAATCACTCGACGTGGAAACGGCCGTTCAGATTGCACTCCTGAACAACAAAGGGCTGCAGGCAGCCTACGCCGAGCTGGGAGACAGCGCAGCTGATGCCTGGCAGTCAACCATGTTGCTTAATCCGACAGTGTCGGTTGGCTTCTCAGGCATCGGAACCGCTGAGCTGGAAGCCTTCAGAACGATTGAAGGCGCAATCACAACAAACATTCTCGCCCTGCTAACGAAGAAGCGCGACATCGAGATCGCTGATACGCGCTTCCGTCAAGCTCAATTGACTGCCGCTGTCCGCACTTTGCAGGTCGCGGCGGACACGCGCCGCGCTTGGATCAACTCAGTCGCTGCCTGGGAAAACGTTGGCCAGTTGCAACAGGCCCAGGCCGCAGCCGATGCCGCTTCCGAACTGGCAGAGAAGCTGGGTGAGACCGGTGCTATGACCAAGGGCTCACAGGCTCGCGAGCATGTCTTTGTTGCCGAGCTAGCAGGTGAAACGGCAAAGGCTCGATTGACTGCCCGGCTCGCCAAGGAAGAGCTGACAAGGCTCATGGGCCTTTGGGGTTCGGACGCTGAATTCCAGGTTCCCAACAGTCTCCCCCCGCTTCCCAAGGCTATAGCGAAACGAGATGCAATCGAAGCCGAGGCACTGCGTGACCGCATCGATCTGCAGGTTGCGAGACTTGAGCTGGAAGCCACGGCTCGATCCTACGGCCTGACCGAGGCTACGCGCTATGTCACCGACCTGGAAATCCTGACTGGCTTCGAATCCGAGCGCGAGGTCGAGGAGGACGGAAAGAAGAAATGGGAAACGACCGCAGCTGGCGAGCTGGAGTTCGCGATCCCGATTTTCGACACCGGCAAGGCGCGGATGCGAAAGGCAGAAGTTGCCTACATGCGTGCAGCAAACCAACTGGCGGAAAAGGCAGTAAACGTTCGGTCCGAAGCACGTTCGGCCTACGAAGCTTATCGCTCCAACTACGACATTGCCCGGCACTACCGAAACAACGTCGTGCCCCTGCGCAGCAAGGTCGAAGAGGAGTCTCTCCTCACTTACAACGGAATGATCACCAACACGTTCGAGTTGCTGACCGACACGCGCGACAAGATCAACTCCATCCTGCTTTCCGTCAGCGCGAAGCGAGACTTCTGGCTCGCCGACGCGAACCTCGCGCCTGCCGTTTATGGCGGCGGTTCCTCTACGGCACCTGCCGAGACCGAGGTCGCCTCGTCATCCGAAAGCAGCGGCGGCGGTCATTGAGAAAGGACATGGACATGTTCAACAGACGACAACTTTTCGGCGCTGGTGCTGCTCTGATGGCAGCTGGAGCCTGGACCAAGACATCGGCAATGGGACTGCCGGACGCTCCGGCCATGGAATCGGCTGACATGCAGCCCCCGCTCCATCCAACCTCCGGACCGGACTACCAACCGGTGGTCACCCTTAACGGTTGGACGCTTCCTCATCGAATGAACAACGGGGTCAAGGAGTTTCATCTGGTCGCAGAGCCCGTCGAGCGCGAGATGGCCGACGGCATGACGGCCTACCTCTGGGGTTATAACGGGCAGTCCCCAGGTCCGACCATTGAAGCTGTTGAAGGCGACCGGGTTCGCATCTTTGTCACCAACAAGCTTCCGGAACATACGACCATCCATTGGCACGGTATGATCCTGCCATCCGGCATGGACGGTGTTGGTGGCCTGACGCAGCCACACATCCCCGTCGGCAAGACATTTGTCTACGAGTTTGATCTCGTGAAGTCCGGCACCTTTATGTACCACCCGCACTCGGACGAGATGGTCCAGATGGCGATGGGCATGATGGGTTTCTTCGTCATCCATCCCAAGGACCCGAAGTTCATGCGCGTCGACCGGGACTTTGTGTTCCTGCTCAACGCCTATGACATCGATCCCGGTACCTACGTGCCCAAAATCATGGAGATGACGGACTTCAATATGTGGTGCTGGAACAGTCGTATCTTCCCCGACATCAGCCCTCTGGTGGTCTCGAAGAATGACCGAGTCCGGGTCCGGGTCGGCAATCTCACCATGACCAACCACCCAATCCACATGCACGGCTATGACTTTGAGGTCACCTGCACCGATGGCGGATGGGTGCGGCCCGAAGCGCGGTGGCCCGAAGTCAGCATCGACATTCCCGTTGGCGCGATGCGGGCCTACGAATTCGATGCCAAGTACCTCGGCGATTGGGCGATCCATTGCCACAAGTCACACCACACAATGAATGCGATGGGCCATGACATCCCGACCTTCATCGGCGCGGACAAGTCAAAGGTCGCCGAAAAAATCCGCAAGCTTCAACCTGATTACATGCCGATGGGAACCAAAGGCATGGCCGATATGGGCGAAATGGAAATGCCCATCCCTGAGAACACCGTTCCCATGATGACCGGTTGGGGTCCTCATGGCCCCATCGAAATGGGCGGCATGTTCTCCGTCGTGAAAGTCCGCGAAGGCATTTCGGCGGACGACTACTCCGATCCGGGTTGGTACGAAAACCCGCCCGGAACGCAGGCCTGGGAGTGGACTGGCGAACTGCCGGACGCGACCAAAGCCAAAGACGCAAACACCACCATCACGCCGAAGCCAATGAAACATGGCTGACGCAAATCCTCAGCAACTAAAAGGACCTGATATGAAAATCTACGCTCTTGCACTGGCTATTGCGGCCATCACTAGCCCTGCCCTGGCCTCCGGCAATCACGCTGGGGGACACGGTGAAACGATGGCGGTTGGCGAACCTGGCGATAAGTCGAAGGTCACCCAGACGATCCGCGTCACGATGAAGGAGACCGAAGACGGCAAGATGCTGTTCCAGCCTGCCGTGATCAAAGTTCGCAAGGACCAGACCGTGAAAATCTCCATCAAAAACGCGGGCGAAAGCGATCACGAGTTTGTCCTCGACCAGGAAGACAAAATCCTGGAGCACAAGAAGGTAATGGAGAAGTTCCCGGAGATGGAACATGCCGACCCGAACTCGATCCGCCTGACGGCCGGTCAATCCGGCGAGATCATCTGGAAATTCACAACCGACGGCGAGTTCAAGTTCGCCTGCCTGATCCCCGGTCACTACGAAGCGGGCATGCATGGCGACGTCACTGTCGCCGGGAAGTAATTGAAACCAAGGAAACACAGAGATGAAAACTGCAATGATCAAAATCGGCGTCGCTGCCTTGCTCTCGCTCAGCGCAGCATTTGGCGCTTTCGCCCAGGAATTCACCAAGGGTGTCGTAAACAAGGTCGACACCAAGGCGAAGAAGGTCACCATCAAGCATGAAGACCTGAAGAACCTCGACATGCCTGCGATGACGATGGTCTTCCGCGTCGAGGACCCGGCTGTGCTCGAAAAGCTGAAGGAAGGCTCGAGCATCGAGTTCGTTGCCGAACGCGTGAATGGCAAGCTGACCGTCACCGAAGTAAAATAGCGAGACTCCTGCCGCCCGGATCCGACCGGGCGGCAGGACATCGAGGAGTTGAGACGATGCACAGGAGAAGCTTCATCGCAATGGCGGCATCCGCGTTGACGTTCCTTGGTGGAGGGGCCCTCGCCGCCGCGCCGGCGAAGATGACGGTCTACAAGGATCCGAACTGCGGCTGCTGCCATGAATGGTCGAAGGCAATGGCCGCGGCAAGATTCTCTGTCGATGCCCGCGACACCGACAACCTTGCCGCGGTCAAGGCGCGGCTGGGCGTGCCTGCCGACTTGGAGGGCTGCCACACCGCCGTTGTCGAGGAATACTACCTCGAGGGACATGTGCCGCTCGAGGCCGTCCAGCGGCTGCTGCGGGAGCGGCCGCCAGTCCGAGGGCTGGCCGTACCCGGTATGCCGCCTGGTTCGTTGGGAATGGGCGACGACCCGCAGGCGTCCTATGACGTCTATGCGATTCCGTCAGGGACCGGAGCGCCATACGTGTTCATGGAGGTCCGCCCCCGAAAGGGCTGACGCCTTTATCGATCAAACCATGCCGTACGGCCGCTCAGGACACCTGAGCGGTGCAGAGCGCAGCCCAAAGATCATGCTTCCAGTCGGTTCCCGGCCGCGCCGAAACGTCGATCGCATAGTCGGCGGAATTGATCCGTACCATGGCGGGCGAAACGCAGCGCACGCTCGCCTTGTGCCTTCCTCCGTCCCGATAGAGTACAGCCCCGCCACCGTCGAATTCCGACAACGTGATGACGACGTCGAAATCGAAGGCCGGATCGCGGGAGGGACCACCCTCCGCCAGACTGAGGCTGACCGACCGGCTGCCGCCGAGAGAAGCGGTGTGGAAGACGGCGAGCCCGGACGCCGCCGACATCGATGCGGACTGTGCGCAAAGGATCAGGGACAGAAGGATTCGACGCATCTCCCCCTCCCGTGGATAATGCACTTCGATCCTATCATATCAGCGGAGGCTCCGCGACTATTCACAGAACCTCCGAAGACGGATCCGCCGGCTCAGCTAAGGCCGCATGAACGCGTGAATTTCCTCGGTCGTGACCTTGCCGTCCTTGTTCGCGTCTACGCTGTCGAATATCCGCTTATGGATCGCCGTCACCTCCTCGAAGGACAGCGCGCCGTCCCCGTCGGCGTCGGCGACCGCGAACATAATCTTCATCATGTGTCCGTGCATCGCCATCATCGGCCTGCCGCCCATCATGCCGGACGGCATGATGCCAGTTCCGCCGGGCATGGCTCCCGGGCCCTGCCCCGTCGTTCCATCGTCGGCGTCGGACGGTGGGGTTGCCTGTGCCGGCGTCGCAGGATGATGCGGGTCGGCATCGCTCGTCTGCGCAAGCGCGAGACCAGTTCCGCCGGCCGCGATCAGCGCGGCCAGCACGGCCGCCTTTGGCAATCTTGTCATCGTCATGTCCGTTCTCCTCTTGCGTGGTCTCTTCCACCTGTGTCCTCCATCCTGCGCAGGACAGGCACTCACAGATCGTGCTCCCGAGGGTCCCGGCCTAGTCCAACGACGAGCGGCGCAGGCGCAGGGAGTTGGCAATGACGCTGACGGAGGACAGCAATGACGCTGACGGAGGACAGCGCCATGGCGGCGGCCGCGATGATCGGCGAGAGCAGCAGCCCGAGCGCCGGATAGAGCACGCCCGCCGCGTTGTAGATGAAGGCGAAGAACGGGGCGTCCTTGACCCCGTCGCCGGCCATCGCGACGACGCGGCCTGCCGCGGGCGCAAGCAGAAGCGCGAGTGCGACCAGGAAGGCCAGCCCTGCGTTCACCCATGCGAACCTGCGGCGGTCGGCGGCCATGTGCGCGGCTCCGCTCCCCTGCTCAGCCGAAACGCCGGCTGATGAAATTGAAGATCGCAGCGATCGATGCTCCTGCATAGGCGCCGAAGATAACGCTTTGAAGGAGGCCCAGCGCCAGGCTTCGAAGATCGAAGCCCGTCAGGGCGAGATAGAACTGCAGCCATGGCCTGTGAAGACCCCATTCGGGCGCGACGAAGCCGAGCAGCATGCACAGCAGGAACGAAATGGCGGCGAAGGCGGCGAGCGTCGCGCCTAGCACCGAAACGGAGACATGCACCGGCACCGCCGGAGATCTCTCGGACTGGACATGCAAGATTGTGTTCGCCATTGAACGACCCTCCGCCGGCTGCATATGCAGCCACCTTGACAAGCGAACAATGAGCCTGCCAGTCGCGTGCTTCTTTGATTTAAATCAAGAATGCGAAAACATCGCCGGGCTGCTGCTTTAAGATAGGCGGCCGGAGCCGGTTGCTGTCAGCCTGGCCTTCCTCGGATGGCCCGCGCAATCCTCAATTCGCCGCGGAGCATCCGACTATTAAGAGTTCGTTGACCATAACGTGGCTTTACTAAGCGCGATGGATGCGGACGTTCCCGCACGTCGTCGAGTGTTTTATGTGGGACGGGATTGGTCGTGTCGAAATATCCAGTGAAAGGATACTTGGGTGGAAACTTGGGCGACGGGGTTGCGGCGCTGCTGTCGCGTGTAGAACGGCTCGTCGCGCAGACCATCCTGCCGGCTCTGTTCGCGCTGCCTGCGCTAGCCGGCTCTACATCATTAGCCTCCGCCGAAGATCGTGCGTTGAAGCTGTTCTTTACCCATACGGGCGAGAAGGCCACGATTATCTACAAGCGCGACGGAAGGTTCGACCCAAAGGGCCTCTCCCAGATAAATCGGTTCCTGCGTGACTGGCGAAGGAACGAACCGACCAGGATGGATCCGCGGCTGCTCGACCTGGTCTGGGAGGTGTACAAGCGCAGCGGCGCGAAGAACTACATCCACATCGTCTCCGCCTACCGTTCTCCGGCGACCAACAACATGCTCCGCAACCGCTCCCGCACGACCGGTGTCGCCAAGAAGAGCCAGCACATGCTTGGCAAGGCGATGGACTTTTACGTTCCCGGCGTGAAGCTTTCGACGCTGCGTGCCCTTGCAATGCAGATGCAGGTCGGCGGTGTCGGATATTATCCAACCTCGGGATCGCCCTTCGTGCATCTCGACGTCGGCAACGTCCGGGCTTGGCCCCGCATGTCTCGGCAAGAACTCGCTCGAATATTCCCCAACGGGCAGACGATGCATCTTCCAGCCGATGGTCGGCCGCTGCCGGGATATAACCAGGCAGTTGCGAACTACAGGAAGCGCGTGGGTCCCTCCTCCATCCAGATCGCCAGCACCGCTGGAGAAGACGATGACGCAGGCGCGCCAGCAACGTCGAGCCGCGACCGCGCGGACACGAGCCTCGTGACGGCGCTCCTGCCCACGCCCCGAAGCCGCGCATTGAGTGCGCTAGACCTACAGACCGACGCGCTCGCGAGGGATGACGAACGGCCCCCCGTGGATCTTTCATCATTACCAATTCCGATACCGGCGATGCGGCCGGCCGCTTGGGGCAACGACACGGGTATCGATGCCAAGCTGGAGACTGCATCGATCGGCCCGATCGACGCGCTTCCGGATAGACGGACATCTGCATTGCCGACCTATTCCGGCTTCGAACCTTTCGCTGCCGCGCGCGAGGCCTTGCAGAAGGGGGCGGACGTGATCGCTTCCCTGCCAATGACTGCTTCCTGGGAAGACACAGGTTCGTTCGGATCGACCTCAGGCGCGGCGCTGATGCAATGGGCGCTGCATACTCCTGGCGAGGTGATTGGAATGAGAGCGCCGCGCGTTTCCCGCCGCACGGTTCAGCATCACCCGGATGCCGCGGCATCCGATGGGGCAATCATTCCTGTCACCGCCGCAGACCAGTTCGATGCCAACCGGTTTGCGTCGCCGCCGGAAGGCTGACCGCAACCTCTCGGTCCGGTGATCAACGCTTCGAGGATTTCGCGTAAGTTCGCGGTCACTGGCAGTCCGCCCTGCTGGCATCGGTTCTCGAGTTCGGCTAGCCACACATCGTCCATTCTCACACCACGAAGTCCATGAGATGCTTTGCGTTGGGGTCCGCAATGATCGACGCAGTCAATACTTTAACGGCCACCAGCCGCGCCCGTGCAACCAAGGCTCCCGTTTTCCTCCTTGCTTGCTGTGAATATGCTGGGCGCAGAGACCTCGGACATTAAACGGCGATCATCTGACGGACCTCTTTACAGGTGTCGCTTGGGCGTGAACCGCTTCATGGCCTCCAAAGTTTCAGGACTGACGTGATGCTCGATACCCTCCGCATCCATCCGCGCCGTCTCGATGCTGACGCCGAGAGAGCAGAGAAACAATTCCACGATCTGATGCCTCTCGCGACTGACGCGCGCCAATTCCTTGCCGGTACCTGTCAGGAAAACACCCCGATACGGGCGTTGCTGGATATAGCCTTCCGCAATCAGCCGCTTCAGCATCTTGGCGACCGTCGGCTGCGCAACGCCCAGGCGCTGGGCAATATCCACCTGCCGCGCCTCGCCGCGGTCGGCGAGAAGGTCGGCGATGAGTTCGACGTAATCTTCCACGAGTTCGCTGCGGCGGTTGTTGCGCGCCTGCCGGAAGCTTTCCATCTGGGCGTCGGCTGCGACAAGCGCACTCTCAATTTCGATTGACTGACCAAGCTTCTCGTTCAATTCAATTCCGCCTGCTCATAATTTTTCTCCAGCGTTACGCTAACATAGCAACGGCTATATTTCCAATCTTCATTTGCCTATGAGCCAGAAATATAGCTCTTGCTATAATCCTGTTATAATGCTTTATTTCATTTAAATTGCTAATTGGAGCTTTCTCTAAAATGTTGAAGTGGGCACAGACGGCCTTGAGCAGGAGAAGCCTCCTCGGAGGCGGGATCGCAACACTCGGTGCCACGAGCATCTGCACCGTCAACACGGCGGCTCAACAGGCCCATTCCGGCGATCATGGTGCCGCGGCGTCCGCCATGAAGAGTGGCGACATTGCTCCTGCCCACCATTCCGCGCACGGCGCGATGATCACCGTTGGAAATGTCGACAATGCACGCAACGGGTTCGATCCGACGAGCATACTTACCGACTGGTATACGGGCGAATTGAGCGATCTGCCCGATGGGCGCAAGCTGCGCCGCTTCGAAATCACCGTCGAAGAAAAGGAAATCGAAATTGCACCCGGCGTCATGTTTCCCGCCTGGACCTATAACGGCCGCGTCCCCGGTCCCGCCCTTCGGGCGACCGAGGGGGAGCGCCTGAGCATCAAGCTCATCAATAACGGCTCGCATCCTCATTCCTTGCATTTTCACGGCATCCACTCGTCACGCATGGACGGCGTCCCTGGTGCCGGCGTCATCGGCCCTGGCGAGGAGTTCGTCTACGAGTTCGACGCCAAGCCCTTCGGCTGTCACCTCTATCACTGCCACGCCCTGCCGCTTGCCCGGCACATCCACAAGGGCATGTACGGCCTCTTCGTGATCGATCCCGATCCGGCGCTCCACTCCGACAACGCCGAGGTGGCGAAGTCCCGCCTGCATGGCTCGCCGGAAAATGCCGAATGGCAGGAACTGGCGATGGTCATGAACGCCTTCGACACCAATTTCGACGGCGAGAACGAGTTCTATGCCTGCAACACCATCGCCCATTGCTACGCCAAGGAGCCGATCAGGATCGAAAAAGGCCGGCCGGTGCGCATCTATCTGGTGAACATCACGGAGTTCGACCCGATCAACTCGTTCCATCTCCATGGGAACTTCTTCGACTACTACGATACGGGAACGACGCTGACGCCGACGCTGCGGACGGTCGACCTCATCACGCAATGCCAGGCCCAGCGCGGCCTCCTGGAGTTCACCTTCAAGGAGCATGAAGCCGGGCTTTACATGTTCCACGCCCACCAATCCGAATTCACCGAGCTCGGCTGGATGGGCATGTTCGATGTTGTGGAGACGTTGTCATGAATGAGAACCCGCGTAACTTCCTGCCCGTCTCCACGGTCGCGCCGAGCCGCCAGCATCTTCTGTGGCTTCTTTTACCGTTGCTCGTGTTGGCCGCCGCAGTGCTATGGCTGTTGCAGAGCGACCCGCTGCGAGGCTTCAGCAACGGCGCACCGCCGGTCGAAAACCTGAGCGTCGAGCGCACCGTGCTCGATCAGGACGGCTTGCGGATGCTCGTCCGCGCCGGCGGATCGGAGCCGATGACGATCGCGCAGGTACAGGTCGACGCCGCCTACTGGCAGTTCAAGCAGGAACCTGCCGGAACGATCTCCCGCGGCGACACAGCCTGGGTGGCGCTCCCCTTCCCTTGGGTTCTCGGCGAAGCGCACAAGGTCACGTTCGTCACCAACACGGGCGCCACCTTCGATCATGAAATCCCGGTTGCCGTCCCGACGCCCAAGGCCAGCCAAGGCGCGTTGGTGTCTCAAGCCGTCCTTGGTGCCTTCGTCGGCATCCTGCCCGTCGCGATCGGATTGCTTTGCTACCCGGCGCTTCGTGGCGCCGGCCGTGGCACGATGACCTTTCTGCTGGCCATGACGGTCGGGCTGCTCGCCTTCCTGCTTGTCGACACGATGATCGAGGCGCTGGAATTTGCAAACCGGTCGGCTGCGATCTTCCAGGGAAGCGTCATGGTCGTCCTGGTTGCGGCAGCAAGTTTCCTGGCGCTGGTCGCGGTCGGACGCCGCCATGGCTCTCCGACGGGCCTCGCGCTCGCGGCTTATATCGCCCTCGGTATCGGACTGCACAATTTCGGCGAAGGTCTCGCCATTGGCGCGGCTTTCGCGGCCGGCGCGGCGGGACTCGGAACGTTCCTGGTGCTCGGTTTCGCCCTCCACAATATCACCGAGGGAATCGGCATCGCCGTTCCTATCCTGAAGATCCGGCCAAAGCTCGTTCACTTTGTGGGCCTGACGCTGCTGGCCGGCGGTCCTGCTGTTCTCGGCATCTGGCTCGGCAGCTTGGCCGTCGCCCCGCACTGGACCGCGATCGCCCTGGCGATTGGCGCCGGCGCTATCGCGCAGGTTATCGTCGAAGTCACGGCGTTGCTCGCAAGGAACGGCAACCGTGGGGACTACGCGCAGGTCCTCAGCCCTACAGCATTCGGCGGCATCGCGGCCGGACTGGCGTTCATGTATGTGACCGCCATGCTCGTCAAGATCTGACGCCAACCGCCAACACCTGCAGCACACTTCTCAAAGGCGCGTGATGTCGCTGCCTGGCTAGGGGTGGTTGCGCGCCAAGACTCGACCGGAGGCAAGCAGGATCTGTCTCCGACGCATGATCATCCACGGCAAAAGATCATGCTTGATGCACCTTGATCGCAGCAAGGACTACCCTCGGACCTCGATTGATGTACTTCGATCGCGTCTTCCGTTCGTTTCCCGGCCAGGAAAAATAACCGGAAAACTCTAACCAAAAACGGTCCAGTTTGAAGGGTTCGGATCAGGACTTGACCGCGCCCGCGGTCAAGCCGGCGATGATATGCTTCTGCGCCAGGAAGAAGACGATGATGGTCGGCATGATCGTCAAGGTGATGAAGGCGAGCACCAACTGCCAGGCGGTGCCAAACTCGCCGCGATACACCATAATGCCGAGCGGCCAAGGATACATCGTTTCCGAGTTCAGCATGATCAGCGGCAGGATGTAGCTGTTCCAGCTGCCGACGAAGGAGATGATGCTGACGGTTGCGATGATCGGCCGCGAGAGGGGCAGCGAGATGTGCCAGAAAAACCGGATGTAGCCACATCCGTCGACGATGGCGGCCTGGAACAATTCTTCCGGAAGGTTGCGAAAATAATTCCGGAACAGGAGAATGCTCATGCCGAGGCCGAAGGAGACCTGCGGCAAGACAACCCCCCAGTATGAATTCAACAAGCCAAGGTCACGGATTCGGATGAAGAGGGGCAGGATGGCAGTCGCAGCCGGGAACATCAGGCCAATCAGGAAATAGTTGAGCAGGAAGCCGGCGCCGAAGAACTTTACGTGCGCGAAGGTGAAGGCGGCCATGGCTGAGACCGAAACGGTCAGACAGACAGTCAACGTCGCGATGATCAGCGAATTCATCATCTGCCGCCAGTAGCGATCCCCGAAGAGAATGTCGGTGTAGTTCTCCGGATGCCATGCGACCGGCAGCCCGAAGGGGTTGGTGCGCAGGTCGCCGAGATCCTTGAAGCCGCCAAGCGCTGTTGTCAGCAGAGGCACCAAGACGATCGCGGCGATGATCGTCAGCGAGACATAGAGGTAGATCTTCGTGCCGGTCGCAATCCGGGCGGTCGAGGCCATGTCAGTCATTGCGCATGAATATCCGTTTATAACCGAAGGCAAGCGTCACGCAGATCACGAACAGGACGACGCCGACGGCACTGCCGAGGCCGACCTGCATGCGCGTGACGCCGAAGTTGAACAGGAAGGTGACCATGGTCTGCGTTGCATTGAACGGCCCGCCACCCGTCAGCGGCATGATGAGGTCGAAGAGCTGCAGCGAGCCAACGACTGCGAAGAAGACGGACAGGCGGACCGTCGAGCCGAGAAGCGGCAGTGTGATATAGCGGAACCGCTGCCAGCCGCTCGCGCCGTCGATTTCGGCAGCCTCCAGCACGCTCTTGTCGAGCGACTGCAGCCCTGCGATGAAGAGCATCATGTGGAAGCCGAAATACTTCCAGACGACGACCGCCAGCACCGCATAAATCGCCAGGTCCTTGTCGGCCAGAACATAGGGGGTCTCGACGCCGATGAGGTGGGCAGCCGAGGCAAACAAGCCATAGTCGCCGTCATAGACGAAGCGCCAGATGAGGCCCGCTGCCACCTCGGCCAGGACGTAGGGCAGGAAGAAGATCAAGCGGAAGACAACCACGCCGGCGATCCGGTGGGCCAGCATCATCGCCAGCCAGATGGCGAGCGGTATCTGGATCAGGATCGAAATGACGATGATCAGGGCATTGTTCTTCAACGCCGTCAGGAAGGCGCTGTTCTTGAACAGCACCTCGAAATTTCGCATTCCGACGAACTGCGTCGGCAGACCGTAACCATCCCACTTGTAGAGGCTGTACCAGGCCGCCTCCCCCATCGGCAGGATGACGAAGATCGTAAACAGCAGCAGTGCTGGCGGCAGGAACAGAAGCAGGACCGGCAGGCGCCGCGCCAGGCTGGGATCCTTGCTGCGCACCGACGATCTGACAGTCGGGCGCGCACGGACGAGGCTTGTCGCGCTGATGGTGGTCATGGAGGCCGATCCCCTTGATTCAGATTGAGGGCGGCGCGGATACTTGCTCCGCGCCGAGATAGTCGTGATCAGAGTTGATCCTGCTCGAAGGCTTCCTGGATCTGCTGAGCGCCATCGGCAGGGCTCATCTGGCCGGAAACAATGGCAACGGAGACATCGTTGACCACACGGCCAACAGACGGGCCGAGATCCTGATCGAAGAAGTTCTGGTGCCACGTCGAATGTGCGAGCTGTTCGGCGGCTTGATGCATCAACGGATTGGTCACCCCATCTTCCGCGCCGACCGCGACCGGGATGAGCATGCCGGCCTTGGCCATTTCGCGCTCGTTTTCGGCGTTTGTCAGATAGGCAAGGAAATCGAGCGTTTCGGGTGGAGCCTTCTTTGTTACGGCCCAACCATTCAAGCCGCCGAGCGTGTCGGTTATGGCACCAGCACCGCCGGAGACGGCAGGGAACGCGAAGCGGCCGATATTGTCGGGATCGAGGCCCTTTGCGTCGCCGGAATTGGTGCGTTGGTTGGCAGCGGTGTTTTCAAAACCAAGGATCATCGCCGCCTTGCCGTCACCGAAGACGCCAAGCGCCTGCGGCCAGGTCGCACCGAGGTAGCCTGGCTGGAACGGCTCGAGCTTGCCGAGTTCAGCAAGTTGTTCGCCAGCCTTGATGATGGCCGGATCGTTGAAGCCTTCGCCCTGCCCGTTCTTGGCCGCATCGAAGACCTTCTGGCCGCCGTCGCGCATGACCAGGTAGCTCCAGTAGAAATGGATCGGCCATTTTTCGCCGCCGCCACCTGCAATCGGCACGATGCCGGCATCCTTGAGCTTTTTGACGGCAGCAAGATAATCGTCCCACGACTTGATGGACGCTGCGTCGACGCCCGCCTTTGCAAACATCTGCTTGTTATAGAAGAAGGAAACCGTGCCCATCTTGTAGGGAACTGCACCGATCTTGCCGTCGAAGCTCAGGCCGTTGATCGATGCCGGATTATAGCTCTTCAGCCAGGCGCCATCCTTGGCCTTCATGGCTTCGGTCAAGTCCATCAGTGTACCGGTGGCAAGCTGCTGCTTCAGCACGCCACCGCCCCAACTGAAAAATAGATCCGGGGCGTCGCTCGATTGCAGCAGTGTCGGAAGCTTCGCCTTGAAGGCTTCGTTTTCCAGAAACTGCATCTCAATCTTTACGCCAGGATGCTCAGCCTCGTATTTTTCAGCGATCTTCTTCCAAACCGCCAGATAGTTCGGGTCGATTTCAAGATGCAGCCACTTGACGGTCGTGTCGGCTGCGGCACTTCCCGCAGCAATCAGGAGCGCCAGCCCAGTGGCCGCCGAGCGGGCAATGAAACGGCTGCGGAGCAAGGCCTTTGCCTTCATATGGTCAAACATGATTTCTCCTCCAGGAAGGGCAAAAATCGTCCTCTTCAATTTTTCCCTTATGCGGATTAAATCATCGGGAGGTTTTGGCGAATGTCAACTCCCCTGGCCGAAATTGGCAGATTTGCCTTGACAGGTGGGGTCGCCGGCGCGCTATTTAATTCGTATACCGTTGAAAATAAAAGCCCCGCGCCTTGCGGGATATTGAAGAGCCGGCAAGACCACATGAAGACCGCAGATCCCGAATTGATGCGCGCGATCAACCGCTTGAACGTGCTGGATACGATCCGCCGTCACGGGCCGATATCGCGTGTCGAGATCAGCGAGCGAACCCAGTTGTCAACGACGACGGTGTCAGCGATCACCGCCTCGCTGCTCGATGACGGTCTCATCCTGCCGCGCCACGAGGGGGATATTCGCAACGAGGCGGCCCGCGGCAGACCGCGCGTCATGCTCGAACTCAATCCGGATGCAGCAAGAGTGGTTGGCGCGAAGATTGCGGCCAACCGCCTCGTTTTCGTCGTGACTGATTTTCGCGGAGACGTGCTGTCGAAACTCACTCTTCCCATTCGCATCGATCGTCAGCCGATCGGGGTCATCGCCGACCTCGTCGAGGATGGTGTGCGCCGCTGCGTGGTCGATGCCGGGCTATCACTCGAGGATGTCGATACTGTTTGCCTTGGTCTTCCCGGTGTGATCGAGCACCGCACCGGCCATATCCGCAGTAGCCCGATCTTTCGCGACATGAATGTCGACTTTGCCAGCGAAATGACTGCCCGGCTCAATACCTCGACCATCGTGGAAAGCGATGCGCATGCGATCACGCTTGCCCACCACTGGTTTGGCAAGGCGCGCGATCTGGAGGACATGGTACTGATCTCCCTGGAGCAAACACTCGGACTGGGCGTGCTCCACGACAATCAGCTTTTTCGTGGCGCCGGCGGCCTCAGCCACAATCTTGGCGATTTGGTGCTCGGCATGGGGCCGCGCGGCATCGTGCGACTGTCGAGCCAGGCCGGCGAAAGCGAGATTCTAGGTGAGCAACCGGCCAGCGGCCGCTTCGCCGAGGCCATCCGGCTTGGACGGGGAATGACACATGCCCAGGCGCTTATCAAGGCCGAAGACAACACCTTGATCAACGCCGCAATCCGCGCTGGCGAAGCCGTCGGTGTGGCAATCGCCAATATCGTTACCTTGTTTGCGCCGCCGCGGGTTATCCTCGTCGGCTCCAGCCTCGCACTCGGGGAGCCGTTTCTCGACAGCCTGCGAAACGCCTATGCCCTCGCCGTCCCGCCGTCCTTGAAGGGTGTTGCCGAACTCGTCTTCGACGATTCGACCGACGACTTCTGGGCGCAAGGGGCAGCCGCTGTGGCGCTTTACGAACTCTACGAGTCGCCGTGGAACACCACCGGTCCGGCGCTCTAGGTAGCAAAATCACGACATCCAACGGGAGGAAATCATGGAACGAGTCGGTATCGGCATCATTGGGTGCGGCAACATCTCCGGCGCCTATCTGAAGGCGATGGCGTCCTTTCCTATCCTTGACGTCCGCGGCGTGGCTGACCTCAACCACGATATGGCTGTGGCAAAGGCCGCCGAGTTCTGCGTGCCCGCAAAAAAGATCGATGAACTGTTTGCCGACCCGAAGGTCGAGATCATCGTCAATCTGACGGTCCCCAAGGCACATGTCGCGGTTGGTCTGCAGGCGCTTGAGGCTGGTAAGCACGCTTATTCGGAAAAGCCGCTTGGAATCAACTTCGCGGAAGGCAAACGACTTGCGGAGGCCGCAAAAGCCAAGGGCTTGCGCATCGGTGCTGCGCCCGACACCTTTCTGGGTGGCGGGCACCAGAGCGCGCGCACGCTCATCGATCAAGGCGTCATTGGCCAACCGGTCGGCGGAACGGCGACCTTCATGTGCCCGGGCCACGAGCGCTGGCATCCAAGTCCGGCCTTCTATTACGAGGTCGGCGGCGGACCGATGCTCGACATGGGGCCCTATTACATCACAGATCTCGTCAATCTTTTCGGACCTGTCGCACAGGTGGCCGGCTTTGCCGTCACGCCGCGCAAAGAGCGCGTCATCACCAGCGAACCGAGAAATGGCGAGCATATTCCGGTGCATGTTCCCACCCATGTCGCCGGTCTCATGGCTTTCGCCAATGGCGCGGTCGTACAGATCGGCATGAGCTTCGACGTCGCCGGCCACAAGCACGTGCCGCTCGAAATTTACGGGACCGAAGGCACGCTGATTGTCCCTGATCCCAACCACTTCGGCGGCGATGTGGAACTGCTGAAGAAGGGCGGGGCATTTGAGCAGCAGCCCCTGACAGCACCATATGGCGACGGCAACTATCGCTCGATCGGTGTCGCGGATCTGGCCCATGCCATCCGCTCGAACCGGCCGCATCGTGCCAACGGCGATCTGGCTCTGCATGTCCTGGAGGTGATGGAAGCCTTCCACACGGCCTCTAAGAGCGGACGCACGGTCGCCATCACCACTCAAACCGAGCGGCCCATGCCGCTGTCCCAGTCGCTTGTCGACGGACGCTTGGCCAAGTAATCATCAGGAGGAAGAGTATGCGTGAAGCACTGATCGTCTGGGGCGGATGGAGTGGCCACGAGCCGCAGGAATGCGCCGCAATCATCAAGGACATGCTGGAGGAGGACGGGTTCAAGGTCTACGTCGAGCACACGACCGAGGCCTTTGCAGACCCCTCTGTCCATGATCTCAGCCTTGTCGTACCGATCGTGACGATGTCGAAGATCGAAAAGGAAGAGATCAAGAACCTTGCGGCCGCGATCGAGGGTGGTGTCGGTATTGCCGGCTACCATGGCGGCGCTGGCGACAGCTTCCGTGAATGCGTCGAATACCAGTTCATCGTCGGCGGCCAGTGGGTCGCACATCCCGGCAATATCATCGACTACACGGTCAACATCACCCGGCCCGACGATCCTGTCATGGAGGGCATCAGCGACTTCCCCTACACCTCCGAGCAGTACTACATGCATGTCGATCCTTCCAACGAGGTGCTGGCGACGACGCGGTTCACCGGCGACCACGCCTACTGGATTGACGGGGTGGTGATGCCCGTCGCCTGGAAGCGCAAATACGGCAAGGGACGTGTCTTTTATTCCTCGCTTGGCCATCAGGCCAAGGAATTCTCGGTGCCTGAGATGAAGACGATTTTCCGACGCGGTGCGAACTGGGCAGCACGCTGAGCCGCCAGTTCATAAAAATGCCGGCGCCATATTCCGTAGCGCCGGCATTTTATCAAGATTGCGTACGAATTCCGCGGCATACGTCAGCCATAGCGACTAAGATCCAGTCCCTCGGTCGATATTTGCGGTTTTGCCCTGTTGATAAGATCCGTCAGCACGCGGCCCGAGCCGCAGGCCATCGTCCAGCCAAGCGTCCCATGCCCGGAATTCAGGTAGAGGTTGTCGTAGACCGTTTTGCCGATGATTGGCGTCCCATCGGGTGTCATCGGGCGCAGGCCGCACCAGAACTGCGCCTTGCTCTGGTCCCCTGCTCCACCGAACAGATCCTCAACTGAATGTGCAAGTGTTTCCTTACGAGTCGGCGGCAAGTCCTTGTTGAAACGGGCGATTTCGGCCATGCCTCCTACACGGATCCGATCACCGAGACGGGTGATGGCAATCTTGAAGGTTTCGTCCATGATCGTCGAGACAGGCGCCCGGCTCTCGTCGACGATCGGAACTGTGATTGAGTATCCCTTCACCGGGTATATTGGAACCTTCAGTCCGAGCGGCTTCAACAAGATTGGCGTGAAACTGCCAAAGGCGGCCACGAAGACGTCACTGTCAAACGCGCCGTGCGAGGTTTCGACGGCCCTGACCCGGTTGTTCTCGATGCGCAGCCTGTGGACGTCTGCGCCATAGATGAAGCGCACGCCCAATACCTCCGCACGCTTTGCGAGTTCATTTGTAAATTTGAAACAGTCGCCCGTTTCGTCGTTGGGCAGGCGCAAACCGCCGACGATCTTATGCTTCACCGGCGCCAGTCCCGGCTCGGCGGCGACGCATCCTGCCGGATCCAGTACTTGGAACGGCACGCCATCTTTTGCGAGAACCTCGATGTCCTTGGTGATCGAATCGAGCTGCTTTTGCGTGCGAAAGAGCTGTAGGGTCCCTTGTGTCCGCTCGTCGTAGGGGATGCCTGTCTCGCCACGGAGCTCAATCAGGCAATCGCGACTGTATTCGGCAAGACGGACCATACGGCTCTTGTTGATGGCGTAGCGCGCTGAAGTGCAGTTGCGCAGCATTGCCGTCACCCAGGCCCAGGTGGCTGGGTCGAATGTTGGACGTATGATCAACGGCGCATGCTTCATGAAAAGCCATTTGACGGCCTTTTGAGGAATTCCGGGCGCTGCCCAGGGCGATGCATAACCGGGCGAGATCTCACCGGCATTGGCGTAGCTGGTTTCCAGAGCCGGTCCGCCCTGGCGCTCCAGCACTGTTACCTCGTGTCCCGATTTCGCCAGATAGTAGGCAGTGGTAACGCCGATGACGCCGGCACCAAGCACGGTGATCTTCATAGTGAACCCCAGAAAAGTCTGATCAGATGTAACGATGGCCCAAACGGGTGGGAGTTTTTGAAGGAGATGGTATCGGTGTCTTCAGCCATCATCTCCAAACTTTGATATTTGCCAAGTACCACCGGTGTACTGAGAACAGTCTGCCTTTTGCGGCAGCACATTTATGCCGATCGCTATGCTGTCCATCGACAGGGCGTCCCATGCTCGGCAACAGCCCCTCTCGACGGCCCAAGGTCGATTGAAAGAACGCCGCATCTGTCGTCGGTCGCGGGCGTAACATTGACGGTGCTGCTGTTCATGAACCGGCCCAAAATTGCACGCGGCAAGGATATCGGCCAATGAACGAATTTTTCGCTCAATTCTTCACGGAAACAAACAATTGCGGCTGCGTTCTTGCAATTTTCTTCAAGCCATTGAACGTTTCGTGCGGGGATCGATTACAGGGAGATAGCTGATGAAACGCTCTGCGGCTGGCGGCAGACTAGAGCGGCTGCGGGTCAACAGATAAAGCGAGCGGACGAGCCGAAAATCGGCAATCGCGCGAAAGACAATTTCATCGCTCTGGATGACCTTCGCTGCGTGCTGTGGCAACAGCGCCACGCCGGCGTTGCGGCTGATCAAGGTCAACTGCGCAATGGTGCTGAACGTTTTGATACGGCCGATCGTCAGGCTCGGCGGCAATTCGGGGCAATCGGCAAGCATCCTTGCAATACCGGCCTGTCCGTCGAGCGCGATCACATCTTCCGGATTGATATCGGCCAAGATAACTGGACGCGACGACCGTGCAAGCTGATGATCTCTGTGGCAGACGAGACCAAACGGGTCCTCGCTGATCTTTCTTTTCTCCAATTCGGCCGATTCATATCCCGGTCCAGCCAGCGCGAAATCAAGCGTTCTGTTCACCACCATGCCGGCCAGCCGTTCGGCCACGTCATCATGGACGACAATGTCAATTCCCGGATGGTCGATGCGAAACTTCGTAATCGCCTGCGATAGTGGGGTCAGGACGGCCGACGGTGCAGCGCCAATTGCTACACGGCCACGTTTGAGACCGCCGACCTGTCTGAGGTTGGTCAGCGAAAGCTCGAAACGATCGAGAAGATCGCGCGCGCCCTCGAGGAACGCTTGGCCAGCTTCTGTTGCTCTCACAGGGCGCGTCTTTCGGTCGAAGATCGCCGTCCCGCACTCCAGCTCAAGCATTCGGATTGTCTCGGTCAGGGCGGAGGGCACGACGCCAAGCCGTTGCGCTGCCCGGCTGAAGGATCCCTCCTCCATCACCGTTAGTGCCGCGCGAAGATGGCGAAGGCCTATATTCGTATTTTCCGAAAAAACTTTCATATCTTTCTAATTATACGAATTGCCTGTTTGTGGTTCAATGCAGGATCCCTCGATTTCTCCGGACCGACAGCGATGCTGAACAAGCCTATAAGGAAAATGTCCTATCATATTGCTCTTCAACGGCTTCCTGCCTTGCTTTCTGATGCAGGATTTCGGGGCGACACCGCGGCCGATGCCGCGCAGCTCGCGGCCATGTCCACGGACAACAGCATTTACACCATCACGCCGGATATCGTCGTTGCTCCGCGCGATGCCGAGGATGTTCGACGGTTGATGCGCGTCCTTGAAGCCGAGGATCTGTGTGATGTTCCGGTGACAGCACGCGGAGGAGGCACCGGCACCAACGGCCAGAGCCTGAACGCCGGCATCATCGTCGATTTTCAAAAGTACATGAACCGCCTCCTTAACGTGAACGTTGACGAGCAGTGGGTGGAGGTTGAACCGGGGATCGTTCTCGACGAGTTGAACGCCCAGTTGGTGGGAACTGGTCTGTTCTTCGCGCCCACGACCTCGACGGCAAGCCGCTGTACGATCGGCGGCATGGTGAGCACGGATGCATCCGGAAAAGGGTCGAGGCGCTACGGCAAGACCAGCGACAACGTGCTTGGAATGGAGATCGTCCTCGATGGCGGTCGAACACTGGATAGTGATGCGCCGACACCTGATTGGGCCAAACCAATGCTCTTGGAGATCGAAGCGGCATGTCAGTCGGGTCGCGATGCTCTGCTTGGCCGGGTCCCGGCACTTTCGCGCAGGTTTACGGGCTATGATCTCGAACGGGCGAAGCCGCCTGAAGGCGACCTCGAATGGTGGCGCTTGCCGATCGGTGCGGAGGGCACGCTCGGCCTCGTCACACGGGTGCGCTTGCGCCTGTTGCGCAAGCCAAAATTCAAGCGATTGGTTGTCATTGGCTTTAAGACATTCGCTGCGGCACTGGATGCTGGTAGCGCCCTCCTCGCGCATGATCCGTTGGCAATTGAAGTCATGGACGAATGGGTACAGGGTCTGGCCGACAAGGCCGGAATTCTGCAAGCACTGCCTGCCAGCCTGCGGGCTCGCGACGGTCAGCCGATCGCCTACAATTTCGTCGAGTTCGTCGGGGACGACGAAGCAGATCTGATGCGGCGGGTCGAAGCCCTGCGGGAGCGCGCGCTGACACTTGCCGGCGCAATCGCAAGTCATGTAGCGGTTGACGATATCGAAATGGCAGCACTCTGGCAGGTCAGGGCGGCAAGCGTTGGCTTGCTCGGTAAGGTCACTGGCACCCGCCGACCGATTGCCTTTGTCGAGGACTGCGTGGTGCCTGTCGAAAACCTTGCCGCCTTTGTAAAGGACTTCACAGCACTGCTGAGCAGACACGGCTTGAACTATGGCATGTACGGGCACGTTGACGTCGGCTGTCTGCATATCCGTCCCGCGCTCGATATCGATCGCGAGGAAGACCGGGTCATCATGAAGGCGATCTCGGATGGCGTCTTCGAATTGACGCGCCGGCATGGCGGTATTTTCTGGGGAGAGCACGGCAAGGGCGTGCGTGGCGCCTACTTGGCGGAGTTTGTCGGCGCTGCCGCATATGAGGCGTTTGGCCGTGTCAAACGGGCGTTTGATCCGAGGCATCGCTTCAATCCGGGAAAGCTCGTCGGTGATCCGGGATCCCTTATGGGCATTGGGACAACCCCGTTTCGCAGCGTCAACACCGAGGAGAACGATCCTCTCAGCCTTGCCTTCAAGTGCAATGGCAATGCTCAGTGTTTGAGCTATCAGCGCAGCAATGTCATGTGCCCCTCGTTCAAGGCGACGCGGGACCTGCGCCACTCTCCGAAGGGCCGCGCCGACGCTCTAAGGCATTGGCACCAGGCGCATCAGCAAGGTCATGCGACCAAAGAGCTGGAGAGCGATGTCCTGGCCGCACTCGACGGATGCCTTGGCTGCAAGGCCTGCGCCACGAGCTGTCCGGTGCAGGTCGACATACCGGAGATGAAATCGCACTTCCTCGAGCGGCTTTATCGGAAACGCCGGCGATCGCTGGCCGATAGGGTAGCGCTGTTGCTGGAGGAATACTCGCCGATTTTGGCTCGGCACAGGAAGCTGGCGGCGGTTTTTACAAAGGTATTCAACCCGCTGATGGAGAAGGTCACGGGTCTGCGTGACCTTCCGCTCATTGCCTTTAATGATGTGGGCATCGGCGGGTATCAGACGTTTTCCGCCGAGGTGATCGCGCAGCGCCAATGGCATGAGGATACGGTCTTCGTCTGGCAGGATCCGTTTACGGCCCTCTTCGACAGCCAGGCCGCGATGGCACTTGCGGACGGCCTTCGTGGCTTCGGCTATCGCCCTGTCTTCGTCTCCATGTCCCCGGGTGGAAAGGCGGCCCACGTGCTCGGCGACAGAACCCGCTTTTTCAGGCAGGCGCGCAAGCTGCGATCCGCGATCGACGTGGTTGCGGCATGTGGTCGAGCGATGGTAGGGGTCGACCCGGCCTTCATCATGATGGTCCGCCAGGAATATCTAAAAGCTGGCCTGACAGGCAAACCGCTGCTGTTGGTCCAGGAGTTCCTGAACGAGGAGATCGCCCGCGGACGTGTTCTGCCAAAACTCGCCACGGCAAGGCTGCCGGGTAAATTGCTCCTTCATTGCAGTGAAAGCGTCGGCGCCGCAGCAACGGCCTGGAAGAAGCTTTTTGCCGCACTCGGCGCGTCGGTTGAAGTTGCGGCGACCGGGTGCTGCGGTATGGCCGGTTTGTTCGGCCATCAGCAGCGGCACCAGGCTCTCAGTAGGCGCACATTTGACCTTTCCTGGTCGGGGCAATTGCAGGGCGAACGGGAGGCAATGGTCTCCGGTTTCTCGTGCCGTTGCCAGACGAAGCGATTCTCTTCTATTCGGGGCGAACATCCTATGCGATGGATGGCCGATGCAATCGGCCCTGAGTGAGGCGACGGCGCTGCGCGAATAGATGAGGTGGTAATGTATGAGATTGATGCCATCGACCGGAAAATCATCCGGCAGTTGCGCCTGAACTCCCGTATATCCAATGTCGATCTTGGCAAGGAGGTCGGCCTGTCCGCCTCGGCTTGCCTGCGCCGTATTGCCCTCATGGAAAAGGCAGGAATCATCACGGGTTATACGGCGCTTGTTGATGTACTTGGTGAGGAAGCCATTGCCGTGATCATCCAGATCACTCTGGAGCGCCAGACAGAGGAATATCTGAACCGCTTTGAAGCGGCTGTCCGCAAATATCCGGAAATTCGCGAATGTTTCCTGATGACGGGCGGCTCAGATTATCTCTTGCGTGTCGACGTCGAGAGCGCCGGTGCCTTCGAAAGGATCCACAAGGAGATCCTCTCCGTCCTGCCGGGTGTGCTGCGTATCAATTCCAGTTTCTCCATCCGCAATGTGCTGTCGGCGCGTCAGAAATAGATGCTGAGGGCCCGATGCGGAGCGGTCTCTCGCAAGGTCTCTTGGAGCGACTTACGCCATAAGGATCGCAAGACGGCGAAGCGCGTGAATGCTAGCTTTATGCCGGACCAGTCGGATTTGGATAGCAGCATGTATGACCATTGCATTATTGGAGGTGGCATCGTCGGCTTAGCGGTCGCCATGGCGCTGCGGGAAAGAACACCTGGCGCCAGCATCGTCGTCTTGGAGAAAGAGGCCGAACTTGCCAAGCACCAGACGGGTCACAACAGTGGCGTTATCCATGCCGGGATCTATTATGCTCCAAGCTCACTGAAGGCGAAACTCTGCCGTGAAGGTGCGGAGGCGACAAAGCGCTTTTGCGATGAGAATCGGATCCCCTTCGAAACCTGCGGGAAGTTGCTGGTTGCGACCAATGATGCGGAGATGCAGCGGATGGAGGCGCTCGAGGACAGGGCGCGACACAACGGCATCGACTATACCAGATTGTCGACCGCAAAGCTGAGAGCCGACGAGCCGAATATCGCCGGTCTCGGCGCCCTTCTCGTTCACTCCACGGGCATCGTCGACTACGCGATTGTGTGCCATGCCATGGCACGAAAGATCGAGGAACAAGGCGGTGAAATCAGGCGCGGCGTGGCGATCAGGGCGATTCACGAACACGAAAAAGGGGTACGCATCGAAAGCGCGTCCGGAACTATCGAAGCCCGCAGGCTGATTGCCTGCGCTGGCCTCCAGTCCGACCGCATTGCTTTGATGGCCGGCGTGAAGATCGATCATCGGATCGTGCCGTTCCGCGGCGAATACTACGCATTGCCCGCATCCAAGGCGAAGGTGACGCAGCGCCTGATCTACCCGATCCCCGATCCAGACTTGCCGTTCCTCGGAATCCACCTGACGCGAACGATTGACGGCGGCATGACGGTTGGACCGAACGCCGTGCTTGGCTTCGCGCGCGAAGGCTATGTCAAGGGCAGCTTTGCGCTCAAGGACGTTGGCAGCATGGCTGCATTTGCCGGCTTCTGGAAAATGGCGCGGAAAAACTGGCGTTCGGCGATTTCCGAATTTGCCAATTCCGCATCGCGGGCACGCTACCTCAAGGAGTGCCGGAAATATTGCCCGTCGCTGACAATTGATGACCTGCAAAAGCCACAGGCTGGCATTCGCGCACAGGCGGTCATGGCCGACGGAAGCCTGGTGCATGACTTCCTCTTCAAGCAGACGGACCGAATGCTGCACGTCTGCAACGCGCCCTCTCCCGCAGCGACCTCGGCCATCCCGATCGGCCGCATGATCGTGGATCGGCTGCTCGAAGGCGGTAGCACAACGATCAGCGCGTCGCCTGCCCGTGAGGAGGCCCGAGCTTAGGCTTTCAGAGGCTGGATCGGGCTCTTGGGCATCAAGAGATGGCGAGGCCGCCGTCGACCGGAAGCGATATCGTCCATCTCTGGAGATCCAAAAGGGAGCTGTTTCTGATAGCGGCCGGATCCTTGGAAATTCCCGTTGTCTTGGAGATTTTCTTGGCGCCGCTCGCGCACAAGCACGTCTCCTCCTTTGTTGGCAAAGACGTCGGATCTCTCACTCCGGGAGCGGCCCGCCCGACGGGCCGGGCCTGGCTGATCCACCTAGTAGTCCATGCCGCCTGCCGACATCGGCGACAGCGGTACATCCTTCTTCGGCTTCTCGGCGACCATTGCCTCGGTGGTAATCAGTAGGCCAGCGATCGAGGCGGCGTCCTGCAGCGCGGTGCGAACGACCTTGACCGGGTCGATCACGCCCTGATCGTAGAGATCACCGAACTCGTTGGTCTGGGCGTTCCAGCCGTAGCCAAAATCGGTCTTCTCACGCAGCTTGCCGACGATGATCGAGCCCTCGGCACCTGCATTCTCGGCGATCTGGCGCACCGGCGCCTCGAGTGCACGGCGGACGATCTGGATGCCGTGTCTCTGGTCGGCATTCTCGGTCTGAACGCCGTCCAGTGCTTTGACGGCCCTCAACAACGCGACACCACCGCCGGGCAGCACGCCTTCCTCGACGGCCGCGCGCGTGGCATGCATGGCGTCGTCGACGCGGTCCTTGCGTTCCTTCACCTCGACCTCGGTCGAGCCGCCGACCCGGATGACGGCCACGCCGCCGGCAAGCTTGGCCAGCCGCTCCTGAAGCTTTTCGCGATCGTAGTCCGACGTTGTTTCCTCGATCTGCGCCTTGATCTGCGCGACGCGGCCATGAATCTCCGTCTTCGAACCTGCGCCGTCGACGATCGTCGTGTTTTCCTTCTCGACGACGACCTTCTTGGCGCCGCCAAGCATATTGAGGGTCACATTCTCGAGCTTGATGCCGAGGTCCTCAGAGACTGCGGTCCCGCCTGTTAGGATCGCTATGTCCTCCAGCATCGCCTTGCGCCGGTCGCCAAAGCCTGGAGCCTTGACGGCAGCCACCTTCAGGCCGCCGCGCAGTTTGTTGACGACGAGCGTGGCCAGCGCCTCGCCTTCGACGTCCTCGGCAATGATAAGCAAGGGCTTCCCGGACTGAACCACGGCCTCGAGGACCGGAAGCAACGCCTGCAGGTTCGAAAGCTTCTTTTCGTGGATCAGGAGGTAGGGTTCCTCGAGCTCAACCCGCATCTTCTCTGGGTTGGTGACAAAATACGGCGAGAGATAACCACGGTCGAACTGCATGCCCTCGACGACTTCCAACTCTGTCACGGCAGTCTTGGCTTCCTCGACGGTGATGACGCCTTCGTTGCCGACCTTTGCCATTGCTTCTGCAAGGAAGCGGCCAATCTCGGTGTCGCCGTTGGCGGAGATGGTGCCCACCTGGGCGATCTCATCGTTCCTGGTAACTTTACGGGCGTTCTTCCGCAGTTCCTCGACCACGGCTTCGACTGCTTTGTCGATACCGCGCTTCAGGTCCATCGGGTTCATGCCTGACGCCACGGCCTTCGCGCCTTCCTTGACGATCGCCTGGGCGAGAATTGTCGCGGTGGTGGTGCCGTCACCGGCAATGTCGCTGGTCTTCGAGGCAACTTCCCGCACCATCTGTGCGCCCATGTTCTCGAACTTGTCCTCCAGCTCGACTTCCTTGGCAACAGTGACGCCGTCCTTGGTGATCCGGGGCGCGCCGTACGACTTGTCGATAACAACGTTGCGCCCCTTGGGGCCGAGCGTAACCTTGACCGCATTGGCGAGGATATCGACACCCGCCAGCATCTTTTCGCGGGCGTCGGAATGGAACTTCACTTCCTTGGCAGCCATTTTTCTACTCCTCCTCAGGCAGCATTCCTTGTTAGCAGGGGGCGGTATCGACCCTACGCCGCATTTCTCGCAGCGGCGTCGACCTCGATCACGCCCATCACGTCAGTTTCCTGCATGATCAGGAGATCCTCGCCATTGAGCTTGATCTCGGTGCCCGACCATTTGCCGAACAGGATGCGATCGCCCACCTTCACATCGAGGGATCGCAATTGCCCATTGTCGTCGCGCGCACCGGGGCCGGCGGCAACGACCTCACCTTCCTGTGGCTTTTCCTTCGCCGTGTCTGGGATGATGATGCCGCCGGCCGTTTTCTCCTCCGCCAAGATGCGGCGAACCAGGATTCGGTCATGCAAGGGACGGAACGTCATGTTGCTCTCCTCAGGGACAAACAGATTTTCCTTCCGCGCCGCATATCGCAGCGAAGCCGACGCGGGGCTCGGAATCCTTTCGCCATCGCGTTCAGATCGATCTGGTTTACGATTTTTGGAGTTTCAAGAGGGGAGCTGAAATTTTTTAGCACTCTAGCCTGCCGAGTGCTAACCAGTCTGAATTGATATGGCTATTTCACGTCGCCGGCGGTTTGGATGCGTAGCGCGTCGCCACGGTGGTGGTGGGCTTGGCCAGACGAGCTGACGATCACCCGTGAGGCGAACGTGCTGGTAGTCATCCGATGAGCTTGCGATATTGCCCGGCGGTCAGAATGACGAGTTTGTCCTTCCCGCGCTTCGTCAGGGTGACAGGTTCGACCAAAGCGGCTTCGAGGATTTCTCCCGAAGCACGGTTCATGTCTGAGAAGGTAAATCGTTTCATGGCCCAAGTGGCTCCGCACTATGCTATATATGCAATTGAAAAGGCTGACACACCCGGACCATTGCCTGGATGTCAGTGGACGGCGTCGCTGCTATCCGACCAGCGATAGCCTCGTACCTTCAGGTGATCCTTCATGTCGAATGGGCTAGGCGTCTGCGCGTTCATGGTCGTCCAAATCGGATTACGCATTCGTCTATTTCAGATTTCAGAGCGTTCACTTCGGAGTGCAGTGGCATTCATCGAGTGGCGGTCTCGATGGGAAGCGAACCTTGAGCCCACTGCTTGTCGGGTGGACCGGTTACGCATTTGGATGGCCAATAGCACGACAGCATCGGACGCCCCTCCCGCTGGCCCAGAAATTTGCCATGCTACTTCAAGGATCGCATTGCGCGGGAATGCGGTAGCGGTAACCGGCGTAGATTTATTCACCAAATGGTGCTATTTTTCGTGCCTTAGTAAGGAAACAGATCATGCGATCGACCATTAACCTCGACGACACCCTTATGGAAAAGGCCAGGTCCTTAACCGGTACCAAGGAAACCGCGGCGCTCGTGCGACAAGCATTGGAAACGCTTGTCCGTGTGGAATCCGGAAAGCGTCTCATCGCGCTCGGAGGAACCATGCCCGATGCCGAGGCAGCCCCGCGCCGCCGGAGCGCAGCGGCCAAGTGATACTAGCCGACACGTCGATCTGGATTGATCATTTTCGCCGTGCCGATGCCGAGCTACGCAGGGTTATTGAAGACGACTGCCTACTTTGCCACCCGGCCGTGATCGGTGAGCTGGCGCTCGGCAGTCTGCGGGATCGCGGCAGCGTGATGGCTTTTCTGGCGGCGCAGCGCGGAGCGGTCGTCGCCACGCACGACGAAGTCATGACCATGATCGATCGCCACGGCATTTTCAGCATGGGTATTGGCTACACGGATGCTCACTTGCTGGCATCCGTCCTCCTTGACCAGCGAGCGGCACTATGGACCAGAGACAAGCGCCTGCGGGCAGCGGCCGAAAAGGCGGGCGTTTCTCTGTACCTACCGGCCAATCTTCCCAACTAAAAGCGAAAACGACACTACACGAGGTTCCTCTGCTGGTTATCAAAGGCGGGCAAACGTTCGGGCGGAGGGAATGCGGGTCAACAATTCCGCATCCGCCTTGTCGGCCCGCTTCCGCCATGTGGCCCATTCACTCGCGACCGGCGCGAACCATGAAAGCCCATTGCGCGTCGTGCCGTTCGAGATAGGGCTCCAAAGCGCTTTCCCTGTGTCGAAAGACATCGTTTCGTTGACCTCCGAGCACCTGGCGGACCAGGCCGCGGCTATGACCGGAGAGCTTGCGACCCGTTGGACGGTGAATGAGGTCGCGGACCGCGGTAGATTCCGAAGACAATTCGATGCTAACGATGCCCCAGGGCAGTCCTTAACGCGACCTGGGAGATCCGCAATTTTCCTCAGTCATCTCTGGAGCCTGAGGTACATTCGGTCGGGATGGTGAGGCGCTGCGCTCGGCGAATATTTCCGAGAATTGCATTGGCCTTGCGGGATTTTAGCCAATTGCAAAAGCTATCGCCTTTGGCATACGCGGGATTTTCGACGGCTCGCCAATTCCGTGCATATCGAACTGCAAAACCATGTACCCCCCAGTCTCGGAACTGGTCGACATGTGTGAGTTCATGCGCCCAAGCGGAGACGTTAGCGGCCGCCTTGGCTTCGCGAAACACAACTACGTCGATCAGCGTGACCGCGTCTGCAAAGCCTCCCTCTAGCAGGAGAGCAAGGTTTAGAGCGCCGCCGTTGCCGATCTTGTACCGGACACGGTTCATCGAGTCTTCAGTCGCGTAGCCGGTCAGCTGCTGTCGAATATAGGGAGGGATCGGCATTGATCCGCTGATCGCGTTGGCGCGGCTCCCCACAATAGCTTTTTCCAGCATTGGCCCAGTCAGAACATCGGCTTGCAGCTCATTGAGAGCGGCGGCGATGCTATTAATGGCGTTCGCGACAGCATTCGATGAGTCTGGAATGCCTAAATCCCTCAGCATAGGACCACCACTGTCCACATCGTTATGCTTTGAGGTGAAACTTGAGCTACAAGTCCCCTCGCGGGCAAACGTGTTCGACGACGGCACGAGCGTCCAGAACAAGATCATCGCGAGAGAGAAGATGATGGAAAGGCCGAGTTGGGAAATTGTCGCGGTCGTGAATCGGTCAATTGGCATAGCCAGGTCCCTCAGCCAATATCCTACCATACCGACTGAACAGCTAAAACAAGCAAGATCGACGCCAAAGCTCGAAGAGGCGCAGTTGAAGCCGCATTGGGGATTTCGCGACGCACAATCTTTCGTCCAACTGGATCGCACAATTGCTTGGCATTGATCGCCCACCCTGGATCGCTGAAATCGACTATCGAGCCTGGACGCAAGAGGGATAGCTTTGGCATGCCTCGTTTAAGCGGGCTGCGGGCGGACGCTTCCTGACGATTCGATCCAACATCCTCGGCAGCGACGCGGCGCTGGTTTTGTTAAAGCCGGTGCCGACATAAGCCCAATCAGCTCCTTTGCGAGCGGCCAAAAGCAGACAGCCGATCCCTCCCCGCGCGACGGGCGATGGTGGACACAGCGGCAAAAATCTCCCGGCCATCGCCGTCGATGGCTTCGGACAACCGAATGGCACCCTGATCGCTGCAAAGCAGCGACTGCAAAAAGGTAGCGGCGTGCGGTCAGTTCCAGGTTGCGGATGTCGTTGGCGTCAGTAAATCAGGTCAAACGCCATCATCATTGCCTGGCCGGAGGGCGGCTTACTCCCTCGTCCACTGAGCGAATTCTGCGGCACGAGCACGACGGTCTCGGCGTCGATGATTGCTGTCAAGACTCCCAAGGTCTTGACCGCTTCTTCGATCACCGGAAAGCAATGCGTCCTATCGTGGTGACCACGCGTCAGGATTCGAGCGCTTCGATTGTCAAGGTGAACCGCAATCCGGTAGCCATCCCATTTGACCTCGTGGATCCAATCCTGACCAAGTGGAGGTCGAGGCTGATTGAGCGCAAGGCGCGGCTCGATACGTGATGGCATCGGGTCGATGCGGAAGCTTCGGTTGCCCTGGATCACAAGGTCTGCACGGGCGCAAACGAATGGGCGCATCTTCGCTTGGCAACGGTTTGGAGCGCGAAGGTGTGGCCATGTATTATCGTCACGAAATGTAAACGAGAGTTGTTTTGCTTGAGAGCCTCGATCGTGAGGCGTATTGTCCGCGCGTTGCCCGCTCTAGGGCACTGCTCATCAATTTGGGCCCCGCCCTGGTGGGGCTCTTTTTTTGATCGCTCCTCGCAACTCGGCAATATCATCCGGCGAGACGCGAACTCATGGGCAACTATGACAAAGGCTGCCCGGGCATCGGCTGCCTCCACGTCAAATTCAAGAGCTTCCATCGAGGTCACAATTGCACGATGGAACGACGGCGCATTCGACCAACTCCATTGCTGGCTCAGGAGCATGGCGGCGAGATCTCCGACTGTATCAACGTGTCGATAGCGGCCGGTGTTGCCTTCAAATTCGACATCTATCGGGCTGATATAAACGGGGACCTCGCCAGCCACGCCCCCAATCTCGCTTGGCAATCTTATAAATTAGTAAATTGCCGAGCGATCCGTTTTGTCCAGTGCAATTAGCTGACCGAGAGCTTGACTGCTTCGCAAAATAGAACAAAATAGGAACATCTCGAATTGATGGCTCGCAGCTGGACCTGTGTCCGGTGGAGAGCGCCGTCGCGCAACATGGAGGTCCTACTTATGCTGATGCGTCTTCCAAAGCGGACCACGGATGCAGAGACAGCTTTCAACGATTGGTGGGCAGCGCAGTCCAAGGAATTCAAGGGAAGCCATGACAAGGGCGACCTGCAGCGAGGCTTCAAGGCCGGGTTTGCGGCCGGTCGTAGGAAGAAGGTTCGCCGCTTTACCTTCATGGTGGGGAAAATGCGGGTTACGGTATGGGCCGCGAACCAAGGAACGGCAAAGGCGCTGGCATCTCAGGAAGCAGACAGGAGAGCAGCAGCGGTTGGGGTTTCCCCACCACGAGCCGGTTGGACACTGCGTTTGGTCGCAAGCGCCGGGCCATGAGCCGCGCCGGGAAGGAAGCAGCGGATATCGCTGAAGCGCTTGGGAACCATTTCAAGGAGCAGGTCGCCGACTGAACGAGCACCAGCCTACAGCGAAGATTGTCTGTTGGTAGCTAGCGCTCTTCTCTCCTCGGCAGCGCTATGCGTCGTGGACTGTAGCGTCGTTTTGCCGATGTTCAAGAAACTCCACCCGATCTCTTGATCGGACAGTCAATCGACACAGGATGGGTTGCGCAAAGTTTGAGTTGACCGTTTTCGATGGCGAGGCGACACTTGCAACCTGCAGCAAAGCAGGAGGAAAAATGATGGACGAGCCAGACCGCTGGCGCCACATGGCAAGCGCGCCGAAAGACGGTAGTCGGATCCTCGTCACGATCCACCCGTCCGAACAGGGGCCGGCGGCCGTTGACCTCGCGTATTGGTCGAATGGCGATCAGTTCGGTCCAGAAGGCTGGCGCGCCTCTGATTCATCGCCCGGCCGCATCATCGGATACGCCGAGCCGGAATTGAAGTGCTGGATGCCGATGCCCTCGGCCAATCTCAATCGCACCTCGATGCCCGCACCCTGGGAAAGCGACGACACCCTGCAGCTCGACGGGTCAGGAATTTAAGAACTCGCGCCGCTGGCTTGCCTCTCTGTTCCCGAGGCCCTGACGCCAAGCGCGATCAAGGCGCCTACAGCTTCAGCTGGCTACCCGCCTTAGATCTTTATCGGAGCGAAAACCGAACCCGCCTGGCGATGCGTTCTTGCGACATGAGTTGCACGACAGGCTCCATCACGGGAAACGACTGTCAATTCGGCAAACAGATCATCAGTCTTTCGAACCGTTGTCATTCCAATCGTTCCTGAGCGAAGGGGATGATCGACCACTGCCACTTCCGCCAGCCGCAGAAATGGACGCCGCTGCAAGTTTTGGGATCGGAAGCTAACGACACGCAGCGCGTAAGGCATTAGAAAAGAAGCATAATAGCGCATGGCAAGAGGCAGAGTGCATGACGAATGCACTTGTGGTGCAACAAGGCAAACCGTGAGGGGCGCATCAATGAAAGCTATCCGTCTGATAATGCAAGCCGCGAATGATCCCTGCCGAGCTCTTGATCGCGAGGAGGTCCTCGCGTCGGCGTTTCGCGATTTCGTGCAAAGGACCCTCGCGGCGGGGTGGAATGAACCGGAGGTCGCCCTGACTTTGGCTGATATCGCCGATGACTACGTCATGGCACTCGCTCGGCGGGTTGCGGTAAATTAGTATCAAGGACCGACGCGCGTCGCGGGAAGCGAGCGCGAAGACTGCCGCAATCCTTCGGCTCCCCCGACTGCCGCTTAGCAGATCTGCTAAGCGGCAGTCGGATCTGCCAGCGTACGAAAAGGCTCACGTAGTAGTGGTCAGTACCATTTTACGTGCATGCGAGAGCAGCCTGCCTCCCGGGCGTGCTGCCGGGCCCGATCCGAGCAGTCATTCTATGCAACGGCGCCACGACCCCAAGTTGCGCGTGAAAGCAGCTTCGGAGACTACTTTCCATCAAGCCACTCCTGCAGCTCTGCCTCAGCCCGCTCCAGAGCGCTGTAGTTCAGGAGTTTGCGCAGGAAAGCGACCGTGACGGCGCGGGCGCGGAGATTGAAGCGGCCATCCTCATGGTCGTCGCCGGCGCTCTGGTAGACGTCGAGCTTGTCGTAGAGTTGCTGCAAGCGGTTTTGCACGCTGCGCAGCGAGAGGCCCCGACGTTTGGCGATGGCCCGGTCCGTGAGGCCCAGCGCGATATCAACGAGGATCTCGTATTCGGAATCGGTAAAGCCGTTCGTCTGGCCGAGGCTCTTTTGCTGCAGGCCCCGCACCTCCCGGTCGATGACGCACTGGCTCTCGATGAAGATCGAGCGTAGCGCAAGCTTCAGCCGCTCGTCGGACGCGGATTTGAGCACGTAGCCATAGGCGGCGCCGTCCGGCACGATGCGGGAGACGCCGCGCACATAGGCCTCGTCCGAGTAATTCGACCAGAACAGGATGCGGGTCTCCGGCCGCTCCTTCCAGATCGTGCGCGCCGCCTCGATGCCGTTGCGGCTGGCCATCTGCAGGTCCATGACGATATGCGCCGACTTGTGGTCGCGGGCAAGCTTCTCGCCGACCGTTCCGTTCTCCGCCTCGATCACCGTGTCGCATTCTGGCAGAGCCGCGTTGACCGCCTCATGCAGATAGGACCGGTGCAGCGGGTCGTCCTCGACGATGAGAACCTTCATCATGCCCTTCTCCTCAGTTCGCCTCGCTTGCCGGGTCGCGCGGCACGAGCGGCAGCACGACCCGCACCACGGTCCCGCGATTGTTGTGGCCTGACCCGGTCGTGAAGCGCGCCGAGATCAGCCGCGCACGGGTCTTCATGTTGTCGATGCCGCCGCCGATGCGTCCCCGCGTCTTGGCGAGCCCGGTCCCGTCATCGGAGACTTCGATCGACAGCCGTTCGTCGTCGGCCCCGAGCCGCACCATGATCGCCAGGGGGGCGGCATGACGCACCGCATTGTTGATCGCCTCCTGCGCGATCCGGAATAAGGCAATGCTAACGGTCGGTTCCAGTCGCTCCAGCGCGCCATTCGTCTCGTCGACGAGGCCCCATTCGATGCCCGATCCCGTGTCGCGGGTCGATCGGTCCAGATGATGCTCGATCGCTTGGGAAAGGCCGAAGAGCTGGAGCACGGAGGGTTTTGCCTGCTCGATGATCTGCCGCAGATCCTGCATGCAATGCTGGAGAGAACGGGACACGGGCTCCAGCGCCTCGGGCGCCACCTCGCCGTTGCGCGACAGCCGATCGATCCGGCGGGCGAGCCGTGTCAGGTCGGCGAGCGTCTGGTCGTGCAGGTCCATGCCGATCCGCTGGCGTTCCTGCTCCAGTGCTTCGGTAAGCTTCAGCGCGCCTTGCCGCAACCCCTCCTCGCGGGCGCGGGCCTCCGCCTCCACGATGGCCGACCGTTGGGCCTGCTCAGCCGCCTGCAGCGCGAAGAAATAGGGCGTCAGCAGATCGGCGATGATGCGGGCGCGTTCGATATCCTCCATTGTATAGACGCCTGCCCTTTGCGACGAACAGGAGAGCGCCGCGATGATCGTCCCCTGCACCTTCATCGGTACATGCAAGCGGCTCCTCAGCGACTGTTCGACGATCGGCCGCTTGAACGCGCCCTCGAAGTGGAACCGCGGGTCCGTCATGGCGTCGTCCGCCAGGAGAAAGTCCACCTCGCCCCGGAGCAGCGAGCGGATGGGGCTATTGACCACCGGCGCGCCGGCAATCTCGCCCCAGGCAGTCTCGATGCCCGTCTCGTAGGCCGTGTGGTAGTTACCATCCTCAAGGAGCACGCAGACGTCGAGATGGTCGTGCGGGATGATGTGGGCGACCTCGGCCGCGACCGAACGGATGGCCGAGCGGAAGTCCAGCTGACCCGCGAGCAGCCGGGAAATGCCGAGATAGTGGTCGAACATGGCTGCGGGTGCGAGATGCAGCATCGTCAGTTCCTCCCCGAGACGGCAGGCTCCTCAACCCGCCGCGATCGCTTCGCAGTAAGCGCCAGCGGAAGCGCCGCCGTCTTGCGTAAACCCGCAGCTTGTTACGCAAAACCCGCAAACGACTTGCCGCCCTGCCCCTGTACAGGCCGATCGATCTCCCGCATCCTGCCCTTACTGAGAGGAGGATGCTCAGTGCAAGAACAATTTTCACTCGAACCCGATTGGGCCGGGCAGGAGTGAAGCGATCCGCCGACCAGCGCGATCATGAGGGAGGAAGACATGACAATCCGTAAGATGCTTCTGGCATCGGCCGCTATCGCTTGCGCCGCGATGCCCGTTTCTGCCTTTGCCGATACGTCGGCCAAGAAGATCGCCCTTTCCAACAACTATGCCGGCAACTCGTGGCGCCAGGCCATGCTGACGAGCTGGGGCAAGGTGACGGGTGAAGCCGTCAAGAGCGGTGTCGTTGCCAGCGCAGATCCTTTCACCACTGCCGAGAACCAGGCGACGGAACAGGCCGCGCAGATCCAGAACATGATCCTGCAGGGCTATGACGCGATCGTGCTGAACGCCGCCTCGCCGACGGCGCTAAACGGCGCGGTCAAGGAAGCCTGCGACGCTGGCATCATCGTCGTTTCCTTCGATGGCATCGTGACCGAACCCTGCGCCTGGCGCATCGCCGTCGACTTCAAGGAAATGGGCCGCAGCCAGGTGGAATACTTATCGAAAAAACTCCCGGACGGCGGCAACTTGCTCGAGATCCGCGGCCTTGCTGGTGTCTTCGTCGACGACGAGATCTCGGCGGGCATCCACGAGGGCGCCAAGCAGTTCCCGCAGTTCAAGGTTGTCGGCTCCGTTCACGGAGACTGGGCGCAAGACGTGGCGCAAAAGGCGGTTGCCGGCATCCTGCCGAGCCTGCCCGACATCGTCGGCGTGGTGACACAGGGCGGCGACGGTTATGGTGCCGCACAGGCGATTGCCGCGACAGACCGGAAGATGCCGATCATTGTCATGGGCAACCGCGAAGATGAGTTGAAGTGGTGGAAGGAGCAGAAGGACGCCAAGGGCTATGAGACCATGTCCGTGTCCATCGCGCCTGGTGTCTCCACGCTCGCCTTCTGGGTCGCCCAGCAGATCCTTGACGGCAAGCAGGTCAAGAAGGACCTCGTCGTGCCCTTCCTGCGCATCGACCAGGACAACCTCGAAACGAACCTCGCCAATACCCAGGCCGGCGGCGTCGCCAACGTGGAATACACGCAGGCAGACGCAATCAAGGTCATCGAGTCGGCAAAGTAAATCTCCCGGCGACTGCCGCGTGGCCGCAAATGGCTGCGCGGCATTCTTTGCAAGCAGATGTGGCGGGCAGCATGAATGACGTTTTGAAGGCGGTGATCGCAGTCGATGGCGCCAAGGTGAGCTTCGGCGCGGTCAGGGCACTCGACGGCGTTACGCTCCGCGTCATGCCGGGCGAATGCGTCGGGCTCGTTGGACACAACGGAGCTGGCAAGTCCACGATCGTCAGCGTGATCAACGGCGGCCTCACACCGCATGAAGGAAGCATCGTGAGCGACGGCGAGCGGCTGGAGCGCTACGGCATCAACGCGGCGCGAGCCCGCGGCGTGCGCTGCGTCTTCCAGGAGCTTTCGCTCTGCGCCAACCTCTCCATCGTCGAGAACACGCGCATCATGCATCGCCATCTCGGCGGTTTCGGCTGGCGCAGGCGCGCCGCAAAAATCATCGAGACGAGCCTCGATACCGTGTTTCCCAACCACGGCATCGACAGCAGTCGGGCCGTGGGAGATCTTTCCATCGCCGAGCGGCAGATGGTCGAGATCGCCATGGCCTTTTCCGATGCCGGCATTGCACCGCGGCTGGTGATCCTCGACGAGCCGACCTCGTCGCTTGATGCCAGCCTTGCCCGCCAGATGCTCGACCATGTCCGCCGCTTCATCGCTGCGGGCGGGTCCGTCATCTTCATATCGCATATCCTGCACGAAATCCTCGAAACCTCCGACCGCATCGTCGTCATGAAGGACGGCCGCGTCGTCGCCGAACGTCCCGCGCCCGGCTTCGATCATCACGGCCTCGTGGAAGCCATGGGCACCGTTGCGAAAGAGGAGACCGGGCAGCCTTCGGCGCGCGAACAGTCCACCGCTGCGCTTATCCTGTCCCATCAGGCCGCAGGCCTTTCGTTCGCGGCGCGCAAGGGTGAGATCGTTGGACTGACGGGTCTGGCGGGCCACGGGCAGACCGAGCTGCTGCTCGCCCTGCATGCCGGCCAGTCCGGCAACTGGCTGCCTGAGCGCGATCCGCAGGTCACCTTCGTCGCCGGCGACCGCCGTCTCAACGGCATCTTCGAACTGTGGAGCATCCTGCGCAACTTCTCCATCGCCTCGCTCGGCGACCTGTCCCGGCGCGGCGTCATTCTCGTGAGCGAAGAGGAGACAAGAGCCGCCGACTGGAAGCGGCGGATCGAGATTCGCACGCCCGATATGGACAACCGCATCCTGTCGCTTTCCGGCGGCAACCAGCAGAAGGTGCTCTTCGCACGCGCTCTTGCAACGCGCGCACCGCTCGTCCTGATGGACGATCCGATGCGCGGCGTCGACGTCGGGACCAAGCAGGAAGTCTACGCGATCATCCGCGAGGAAGCGGCGCGCGGCCGCACCTTCATCTGGTACTCGACGGAAATGGACGAGGTCCGCCTCTGCGACCGCGTCTACGTGTTCCGCGAAGGCAGGATCACTGCCGAACTCGTCGGCGACGCCGTCAATGAGAAAAACATCATCGCCGCCTCCTTCGAGGGGGTCGCCGCATGACGTTCCGGCTCTCGTCCGACGCCATGCGTCTTGCCATTCCCGCCCTGTCGCTGACGCTGCTGCTCGCCGCCGTCTTCTGGCTGCAGCCGCGCGCCATGAGCTATGTCGGGCTCAACCTGCTGTTTAACCTGGCTGTGCCCATCGCGCTTGCGACGATCGCCCAGATGCTCGTGATGGCGGTGAACGATCTCGATCTCTCGATGGGGACCTTCGTCAGCTTCATCGCCTGCGTGACCGCGACCTTTCTGCGGGATGCCCCCGTGACCGGCATCCTGATCCTTGCCGGCGCGATCGCGACCTATGCGGCGCTCGGTGTTGTCATCCATCTGCGCAACCTGCCGTCCATTGTCGTGACCCTCGGCATGAGTTTCGTATGGGGCGGCCTTGCCGTATTGCTGCTGCCGGCACCCGGCGGACAGGCGCCGGACTGGGTGCGCTGGCTGATGACCGTCAAGCCGCCGTTGGCGCCGATGGCGATCGTCGCCAGCATCGTCATCGCCGCCGGCGCCCATCTCGTCGTCATGCGGTCCTCGCTCGGCGTGCTGATCCGGGGCATCGGCGGTAACCAGCGCTCGGTCGAGCGCGCCGGCTGGTCGATTGTCGGAGCGCGCGCTGCCGCCTATGGCCTTGCCGGCTTCTTCGCGGTGCTGGCTGGCATCGCCCTCGTCGGCCTGACCACCTCAGCCGACGCCAATATCGCGCTGCGCTACACGCTGCTGTCGATTGCCGGCGTGATCCTCGGCGGCGGCGAGTTCATCGGCGGCCGCGTCTCACCTATTGGTGCCGTCATCGGCGCGCTGACGCTGACGCTCGCCGGCTCTTTCCTGTCCTTCCTACGCATATCGCCGGACTGGCAGATCGGGGCTCAGGGCGCCATCTTGATCATCGTGCTCGCGCTCCGCCTGATGCTGAACCGCCTCGAGAAGCGGGAGAAACGCCGATGACCCCACTCCTGCGCCTTTTCGGCAAACCCTGGATCTGGTCATGGCTTGCCGCCTTTGTCGTCTGGTTCCTGACGATCATGGTGACGCTCGGCGCCAGCACGCTCGGCCTGTCGCAGGCCGCTCTCACCTTCGCGGCCTTCTCGGTCGTCGTCGGCATCGGCCAGATGTTCGTCATCACGCTCGGTCCCGGCAACATCGATCTCTCGGTTCCCGCCACCATGACGCTTGCCGGCACGGTGGCGCTGAAGCTGATGAATGTCGAAAACGGCATGATCCTGCCCGGCCTTCTTGTCGTCATCGTCATCGGCCTTGTCGTCGGCGTCTGCAACTATGCGCTCATCAAGGCGCTGCGCATTCCGCCGATCATCGCAACGCTTTCCATGAGCTTTATCGTACAGTCTGCCGCGATCTGGACGAACAGGGGATTGCGCATCAAGCCTCCGAGCATGCTTGCCGAGTTCACGACGTCGAACACGCTTGGCGCGCCGAACGTGGCGATCGTCGCGCTCCTCATTTCGATCCTTGCCTGGTTCTTGCTCGAAAAGACGATCTACGGGCGCTGGATCTCGGCGATCGGCCAGAGCATGCCGGCCGCGCGTATGGCGGGCATACCGGTCGACGGCACGCGCTTCGTCACCTACCTCTTTTGCGCCGTGCTCGCGTCGGTCGCAGGCTATCTGCTTGCCTGCTTCTCTGGCGGTGCGGCGCTCAACATGGGCTCGGAATATCTCCTGATGTCGATTGCCGTCGTCGTGATCGGCGGCACGGCGGTCGCCGGCGGCGATTCCAACGTGCCGGGCATCTGGGGCGCATCGCTCTTCATGTTCCTGGTCGTATCCATGCTCAACACCTACGGGCTCGGTGCGGGCATCCGTCTCATCATGACCGGCCTTATCATCATCAGCGTCATCATGCTCGCCGGCGGTCGCCGGGCCGGCATGCGATAAACGGAAAGACCGCCATGGCCGAGGCCAGCATCTACGAAATCCACGACCCGCGCTTCCGGCAGATGATCGTGACGAGCGCCGGCCTCGACGAACTCTATTCCGGCTGCCGATGGGCCGAGGGTCCGGTCTGGTTCAACGACGCGAACCAACTCCTGTGGAGCGACATTCCCAACCAGCGGATGCTGCGATGGACGCCCGAGGGCGGCGTCTCGGTCTATCGGCAACCGTCCAACTTCACCAACGGCCATACGCGCGACAGGCAGGGACGGCTCATCTCCTGCGAGCATGGTACGCGCCGCCTCACGCGCACCGAGATCGACGGCTCGATCACCGTGCTCGCCGACCGGTTCGAGGGCGCGCGGCTCAATTCGCCGAACGACGTGGTGGTAAAGTCCGATGGTACGATCTGGTTCACAGATCCCACCTACGGCATCATGTCGGACTACGAAGGCTATCGCGCGGAGCCGGAGCAGCTGACCCGCAATGTCTACCGGCTCGATCCGACGACCGGCGAGCTTACGGCGGTCGTCACGGATTTCAACCAGCCGAACGGCCTCGCCTTCTCGCCCGACGAGACAATCCTCTATGTGGCGGATTCAGCAGCAAGCCATGACGAAACCCTGCCGCGTCACATCCGCGCTTTCGACGTGGTCGATGGCAGGCGGCTCGCAAACTGCCGCATCTTCTGCCTCATCGACACCGGCATTCCGGACGGCATCCGCACAGACGTGAACGGGAACCTCTGGTCGAGCGCCGGCGATGGCGTGCATTGCTTCGACCCGACGGGCAAACTGATCGGCAAGATCCGCGTACCGCAAACCGTCGCGAACCTCACCTTCGGCGGGTCCAAACGCAACCGGCTGTTCATCGCGGCAACCCGCTCGCTCTATTCACTTTACGTCGCCGTGACGGGCTCTCAGATGCCGTAAGGTGATGATGCTCGCCTTGAAAGGAATCGAACCCGCACTCTGTTCGCTGAAGAGCGAAACGCAATGAAAATAGCAAGTTTTAGTCCAAAGAGACTGACTTCAACCGGAAGAAACTCCTACCGGCCGGCCCTGCGACTTGACGCCCGCGCTCGCAGAGAAACCTCAGCTTCAAATCCGCATGGGAGACGTACGTGAAGATCTAGGTTCCGCTCGCGGCGACATGCGGCTCGACATTGCGCGTGCGGATCGGAGCAATATATCCGCGGCTCCCGTCGAGCAGCATCTGCGTATACGAGTGGCGGACATTGTTCGACAGCAGTTGATCCTGCGTCGCAATCTCCACGAAAATGCCGTCCTGCATCACCGCGACGCGATTACAAAGATGCGCGATGACAGCCATATCGTGGCTGACGAGGATATAGGTCAGCTTCTCGCGTTCGCGGAGATCCTTCAGCAGGTTCAGGATTTCGGCCTGGATCGAGACGTCGAGCGCCGAGGTCGGCTCGTCCAGCAGCAAGATGCGCGGTTTCAGGATCAGTGCTCGCGCGATGGCGACGCGCTGTCGCTGTCCCCCGGATAGCTGGTGCGGAAAACGATGTCTGAAGCCGGGCGGCAGACCGACGTCGCGCAGAACCTGCTCGACACGCTCCTGCCGGTTATCGAGGCCATGGATTTCAAGAGGCTCCAGCAGCGTGCGCCCGATAGTATGACGTGGATGCAGGGAGCCGAACGGGTCCTGAAACACCATCTGCTGCTTGGCGAGCTGCGCGCGGGACCGCTTCGGGCCAACCACCTCCCCGTCGATCGAAACGGAACCGCTCCATCCCTTGATGCGGCCGGCAAGCGCGCCGAGCACCGTCGACTTGCCACAACCGCTTTCGCCAACTAGCCCGAAGGTCTCGCCAGGCCCGACCTCGAAGGCGACGCACTTGACGACCTGCTTAAAGTCATTGCCACTGCCGAAAGAGACGGCGAGATCGTTTACCGATATAATGGACATGTCACGCCTCCGCCCAGCTTGCCTGACGTTTCAGTACTTCGAGACGCTCTCGCGGATGATCGAGACTGGGCAACGCCTCCAGAAGGCCACGGGTATAGGGATGCGTGGCGTCCCCAAGCTTTGCGGCTTCGAGCGTTTCCACGATCCGACCCGCATACATGATGATGACACGGTCGCAGAAGCTCTTCACGAGGTTGAGATCGTGGGAGATGAAGATCAGGCCGATGTTGCGCTCGGTGATCAAGCCATCGAGGATTGACAGCACCTGCTGGCGCACGGTCACATCGAGTGCCGAAGTCGGCTCGTCGGCGATGATCAGCGACGGTGAAGAAATCAGCATCATGGAGATCATGATGCGCTGGCCCATGCCGCCGGAAACTTCGTGCGGGTACAGATTGAAGACGCGCTGCGGATCGCGAATATTCACTCTCTCCAGCATGGCGAGCGTGCGCTCTCGCGCCGCCTTCTTTCCAAGCCGCTCATGCAGGTTGACGGTCTCGGCGATCTGCTCGCCGACGGTCATAACCGGGTTTAGCGAATATTTCGGATCCTGCAGGATCATCGAAATCCGGCTGCCACGGATCACGCGCATATCGGCCTCGCTGGCAGCCAGGAGATCGACATCTTCGAAGCGCATCTCATCGGCAACGACGCGAGCGGTGTCCGGCTGCAGCCGCATGATCGCGCGTCCCGTCGTGCTTTTGCCGGAGCCGGATTCGCCAATGATGCCCACTTTTTCGCGGCCGACATCGAAGCTGACATTCTTGACGGCGTTGACCACGCCGGACAGCGTAGGAAACTGCACCGACATGTTCTTGACCGAAAGGATCGGTTTTGACTGTTCAGGCATTGCGGGGATCCATGATGTCGCGCAGTCCGTCGCCGAGCAGGTTGAAGGCGAGACTGACCAGAAGAATGGCGATGCCGGGAACCGTCGTCAGCCACCAGGCATCGAGGAGATATTGCCGGCCGGAGGCGGCCATGGCGCCCCATTCGGGCATCGGTGGCTGCGCGCCGAGTCCGAGGAAGCCGAGGCCGGCAGCCGTCAGGATGACGCTCGACATGTTGAGCGTCAGGCGGATGATGATCGACGGCGCGCAAAGCGGCACGATATGGCGAAAGAGAATGCGTCCCATCCCCGCCCCCTGCAGCTCGGCGGCGACAACGAAATCGGCAGCGCGGAAAGTCAGCGTTTCGGCGCGGGCCAGGCGCGCGATCGGCGGCCAGACGGTAAGCGCAATGGCAATGACCGCATTTTCGATCCCCGGACCGAGGGCAGCGGAAAAGGCAAGCGCCAGCACCAGACTCGGAAACGACAGGAAAATATCGGTAATGCGCATCAGCACAACATCGACCCAGCCGCCGAGATAACCAGCGCTCGCACCGATGGCAAAGCCGATCGGCGCAACGATGACCGTGACCAGGACGCTGATGTAAAGCGTCGTGCGGGCGCCGTAGACGAGGCGTGAATAGACGTCACGGCCGAATTCGTCAGTGCCGAACCAATTGACCGACGACGGCGGTTTTAGCGCCATGGTGAGATCCTGCAGGATCGGATCGTGGTGGTTGGCGAGCAACGGCGCGAAGATCGCGATCAGAACCAGCGCCAGCACGACGAGGAAGCCCGCAAAGGCCAATGGATTGGAGAGCAGGTTCAGCCACAGGACATAGGCCTTGTGGAGATGCGCCTGACGCGTCGAGGAGAATTCCTCGTTGATCAGCCAATTATGCAGATCGTTGAAATAACGTGTCGCCATAATGTCACCGGGTACGCGGATCGAGGAACCGATAGGTCAGGTCCGACAGAAGGTTGATAGCAATTGAGATAATGCCAATGAGGAGCACGCTGCCGAGCACCGCGTTCATATCGGCGAAGAACAGCGCCGAGGTGAGGTATTGGCCAAGGCCCGGCCATGCGAAAACCGTCTCGATCAACACAGTGCCGTCGAGGAGGCCACAATAGGCCAGCGCCACGATTGTCAGGAGCTGCACGCGGATGTTGCGAAAGGCGTGGCGCCAGACGATCGCCCGCTGCCCGAGGCCCTTGGCCTTGGCGGTCAGTACATATTCCTGGCGCAGCTGCTCGAGCATGAAGCTGCGGCTCATGCGGCTGAGATAGGCCATCGCGGCATAGCCGAGGATCAGTGCCGGAGCTGCGACATGCAGCAGCGCGTCCCAGAAGACCCCCCACTCGCCGGCGAGGACCGCGTCGACGAGGATGGAGTTCGTCGGCCCTTCGACCAATCCCTCGTTATAGACATCGAGACGACCGCTGCCGGGAATGAGGCCAAACTTGGCGTAGAAGACGAGAATGACGATCGTGCCCAGCCAGAAGATCGGCGTCGAATGGCCGAGCAGGCCAACGATGCGGGCGAGATGATCGACCCATTTGCCCTTTCGAACAGCGGATATGATGCCGAGAGGAATACCGAGGCCGCCGCCGATGATCGTCGCCAGCGTGGCGAGCTCCAGCGTCGCCGGAAAGACGCGGGCGAGATCGCTGGCGACGGGATTCTTCGTCACATGCGACTGACCGAAATCCAGATGCGCAACATTGCCGAGATAGGTGGCGAACTGCACATAGAGCGGCTGATCGAGCCCCATCTCTTTGTAGACGCGCTCATAGGTCTCGTGATCGGCCTGATCGCCGATGACGGCGATAACAGGATCCGCCGGCACCATGCGGCCGACGACGAAGGTGATCACGAGCAGGCCGAGCAGCGTCGTCAGGATGACGGCAAAGGATGCCGTCACCTTGCGCAGTGCGCCAAGCAGCGCTGCAATGCCGCTTGCCGGCGCGTTTCCGGATGTCTGTGAGATACTCACGTCATTCTCCTCGACAGGAAGGGCTTATTCGCCCTTCGAGACGGTGTCCCAACGGGTGAGCCAGGTCGAATGACCGACATAGCCCTTGACTTCCTTACGCACCGCCTTCGCATCCGTACGCTGGAAGGAGGTGATGAGAGCCGGCGAAGCGTCCAGATAGGCCTTGTTGATCTTGGCGTAGAGATCGGCGCGCTTCTGCTGGTCGGTTTCATGCGCGGCCGCCGCGACCATGTCCTGGATGTCCTTCGGAACGTTCCAGGCGGAGCGCCAGGCAATAAGGCCTGAAAGCTTGGCATCGTCGGCATTGTTCGGGTTCGTGGCATAGGATGCCAGAACGGCATGCGGATCGGGCAAACGTTCGCCGGTGCGCGCCGAAAAGATCTCGAATTCGCGGTTGCGGAACTTGCCGATATGGTCGCCGCCCTGCAGATCAAGTTTGATGCCGGCCTTGACTGCATTAGCCTGCAGCGACTGTGCCACTTCATATTCCGGCGTGACGGGCGTTGCGTAATAGACCTTGGAGAAGCCGTTCGGATAGCCGGCTTCCGTCAGCAGCTGTTTGGCTTTGTCGATATCGAGCTTGTAGGGGTTGTCGGTGCTGGCGCCCGGCAGGCCACCGGGGATAATCGTCTGCTGCTTGATACCGTAATATTTCATCACGGTATTGGCGAGACCGTCGTAGTCGATGAGATAGCGGAAGGCCTCGCGAACCTTGGGATTGGAGAGAATCTCGTCCCTCTGGTTGAGCGCCAGATAGTAGAAGCCAAAGCCCGGCGTCTTCTGGATGTCCGCCTTGCCACCGGCTTCGATTGCGGCCAGGTCGGTTGAGGAAAGGCGCGTCGCAACATCGACGTCGCCGGCTTCCAGCTGGAGACGCTGGCCCGAAGACTCCGGCATATGGCGAAGGATGACGCGGCGCATCTTAGGCGCGCCTTGCCAGTAATCCTTGAAGGCGTCTGAAATCAGCAGGTCGTTGACACGCCAGGTTTTGAGTGAATAGGGGCCGGATCCGGCATCATTGGTCTGAAGGTATTCGCGGCCCATATCCCCGCTCTTCTCATTTTCGGCGAGAAGCTTGCTGTCCAGGATCGAGGTCGAGAAGCTAGCGATCGAGAATAAAATCAGGTTCGGGTTCCAGACCTCGGGCGTCTGCAGCACGACGGTCGCATCGTCCGTCGCCTTGATCAGGTCGTCGGCATTCTTGTCGGTGATGCCCCACTGGCGAAGGTCGACTGAGGGCGCGAGGCCGAGCTTCACCAGACGGCGCAGCGACCACTCGACATCCTTGGCAGTCAGCTTATTGCCGGAATGGAACGTGACGCCGGAACGAATCTTGAACGTGAAGGTCTTGCCGTCATCCGACACCGTCCAGCTTTCGGCGATGCCCGGCTGCGGCTTGGTGATGTCTTCGGCGGAAAGGACGATCAGCCTCTCATAGAGGTTGGCGACGATTTCGGCCGATTCCAACTGGTTCAGTTCATTGGGATCCAAACCGCGCATCGACGACATGTTGGTGGCGATCACCAGCTGGTCCTTAGGCGTTGCCGCCTGCGCAGCAATTGGCATGGCAAGGGTCGCTGCCGCCATAGCCGACGCAATTAGAAAACTACATCTTTTCATAGTTCTATTCTCCTCCCTGGTGCGCCGGACCTCGCCCCAAGCGCGAATTTTCATATCGACATCGATCTGAAATCTGGTATATCAGATCTCACAAAACGATTTTGCCGTCAACGGGGGAATTTTCGGGACATGCAAAAAGAGGCATCGACAGAGCTCAACGCAGACCGCATCGAAAAAATCGACCCGCGGTTTTTGACGACCCTGCGCGACCATGTGCACAAGGCGCTGCGAACGGCGATCCTTTCTGGTCGCTTTGCGCCGGACGAGCGGGTAAACGAACGTCAGCTCGCCGAGCAGCTTGGCGTCAGCACCACGCCCATCAAGGAAGCCTTGCGGCAGCTTGAGACGGAGGGGCTGGTGGAGACTTTGCCACGCCGCGGAGTGCTTATCCGTTTCAATGCGGGCTGGGCCGAGGAGATGATTTTGGCGCGCGCCGCATTGGAATCGATGATCGCGCACCTGGCCGCCAAGCGCATCGAAAAGGCCGAGGCCGGCAAGCTGGAAGACATCGTCGCTCTGATGCGCAAGGCGACGGAAGATGGCGTGGCCGACGATCTGATTTCGCTGAACGAGACGTTTCACGAGCAGATTCACATCGCTTCGCGGTGCCAATATCTCTCGCGCATGATTGAGCGGCAGCAGTTTTACGACGGCAGCATCCGCCGCGTCATCCATTCCGATCCACTCGAGCGCGGCAAGGCGCTGGCCGAGCATGCCGCGATCGCCGCCGCGATCATATCCAACGACAGCGACAAGGCCGAACGCGTGATGCGCGACCACGTCGTCCGTTCCGGCAAAACTTACCTCAACATCGTGTTCAAGAAGAAAGAGGATATCTGACGTGACCGAGGCAATGGAAAAGATCCGCAAGGCCCTGACGGGCATATCGGGCGTGCCTGTGACCCCTTACAAAGCGGATGGCAGCGTCGATACAGCAAAACTCTCGGCTCTGATCACCCGCCTCGCCAATGCGCGGGTTCACAATCTGATGGCCGCCGGCAATACCGGCGAGTTCTTTACCTTGACCATGGACGAAGTGCGCGCCGTCCATGCCGCGACGATCAAGGCCGCCGCCGGCAAGGCGCTGGTCAGCGCAGCCGTCGGCCGCTCGCTGACGGAAGCCAAGGCGCTCGCCCGCGATGCCATAGCCGAAGGCGCCGATGCGATCATGGGTCATCACCCGATGGATCCCTTTGCTGGCCCCAGCTTCCAGGCAAGGTATTTCCTGGAGCTTGCGGAAGCCAGCACCGTCCCTGTTATCGCCTATGTGCGCAGCGACACCTTCTCCGTGGCCGACTTCCGCAAGCTCGCGCTGCATCCCAATATCGCCGGCATCAAGTTTGCCTCCGGCAACCTGATGCTGCTCGCCGAGGTGATCCGCGCAACCAGGGATGCGCCGGCGATCTGGGTTTGTGGTCTTGCCGAGGGCTGGGCACCCGCCTTCTACGCCATGGGCGCTCACGGTTTCACTTCCGGTCTCGTCAATGTCTTCCCGGAACGCTCCCACGCCATCCATCAGGCTCTGGAAAAGGGTGATTACGCCGCGGCCCGCGCGCTTATCGATGACATCGCGGGGTTCGAGGCACTGCGCACCAAATACCTGAATGGCGCCAATGTCACTGTCGTCAAGGAAGCGCTCGGCATGCTTGGAACCGATGTAGGCCCAGTGCGCGTGCCCGGGGTTGAAAGCCTGACCGAAGCCGAACGCGCCGATCTGCGTGCGATCGTCGACAACGTCGCCGAAAAGAGCCGCGCAGCTTAAGGAAGATTCCCATGCATATCACAGGCTTCAAGACCTACATGCAGCGCGTGGACGACCGGCCGCGCCTGCTTCTGAAAATCGAAACCAGTGAAGGCATTTCCGGTTGGGGTGAATGCTACAATCACGGCCCCGACTGGGCGCTGCCGCCACTCTTCGACTACCTCTTTCATCAGATCGAGGGCGAAGACCCGCGCCGTGTCGAATTCCTCGTGCTCAAACTCAACCAGCAATGCCGCTTTCCGCCGGGCGCGCTAGGCCTTGCGGCCATCTCGGCAATCGATCACGCGCTCTGGGACATCGCCGGTAAAGCTGCCGGTCTGCCCGTCTATATGCTGCTCGGCGGAAATGTGCGTGATCGGGTCAAGGTCTATTGCGGCGTCTATACCGCACCGGATCCGGAAGCCGCGCGCGACCAATCGCTCGAACTCAACGAGAAATACGGCTACACCGCCTTCAAGCTTAGCCCTTATCGGCGTGATCTTCATACCGGCCGCTGGGGCGAACTTGTCAAGGAGACGGGCGACTGGTTCGGCAAGATCCGCGAGATCACGCCATCGCATTTCGACTATGCCTTCGACGCGCATGCGAAGATCTTCGAACCTTACCAAGCCGTCCAGCTCGCCGCCGCCATCGCGCCGAACGATCCGTTGTTCTACGAGGAGCCGATCCGGCCGGAACACATCCCGGCCTGGGCGGAGTTGAAGTCGAAGGTCACCGTTCCGCTGGCAACCGGTGAATCGCTCTATTCGCGCTTCGAATTCCTGTCGCTCCTGTCTGCCCGCGGCGCCGATATCATCCAGCCGGACATCTGCGTCGTCGGTGGCATCAGCGAAATGCGACGCATCGCAGCCATCGCCGAGGCACACTATGTGACGGTCGCGCCGCACAACCCGATGGGGCCGCTCGCAACCGCGGTCAACATCCACTTCTGTGCAGTGCAGCCGAATTTCAAGGTGCTGGAATTCAAGCCGCACGTTCACGCGCCTTGGGCGGCCGATCCCTACATGCCTGTCGACGGCCATATGGAGCTGCGCCCTGACCGGCCCGGCTGGGGTCTGGAAATTGACGAGAAAGCGCTTCAGACCGAAGACTATATTCACTGGGAGCGGAGGATCACCCGCAAACCTGATGGCGCAACGGCCTATCCTTGATGGGCTTTGCTTCTGACTGCGGCGAGCAAAAGCGCCGCGGTCATGGTCCGACTTAGAAGCGTAGGTCTTGAGGGGAATCGAACCGAGGGTCGGCCACCTTCGGATGCGTAAACGGGATCGCGATTGCGAATCTGTATCGTACGATAATACATATTGGTTCGCGCGGCAAAGCCCCGAAAGGCTTTCCTTCAGACATCGTGAGGTCGGCCGTCCGTAAATTGACAATCCTGAACAGCGCTACTGCTCTCGACGACTTGCGTTCCCCTCCGGGAAATCGACTTGAAGCCCTTAAGGGCGATAGAGAAGGCCAACATTCGATCCGGATCAATGGCCAGTGGCGCATATGCTTCGTATGGACAGATGCCGGTATCGAAGACGTCGAAATAGTTGACTACCATTGAAGGCCAGTCGTGGCACACAGGGAGCTTGAGATGACCCATATCCTTCCGCCGGTCCATCCGGGCGAAATCCTCCGCGAGGAGTACCTACTTCCTCTGAACATGAGCGCCGGTGCACTGGCGAAAAAGCTCAATGTTCCTCGCACCCGTATCGAACGTATAGCGGCGGAGCAAACACCGATAACCACGGATACCGCTCTGCGCCTCGCCAAGTATTTCCGCACAACGCCGGAATTTTGGATGAACATGCAAACCAGCTTCAACCTTAAGACAGAGGAAATAGCGCTTCATGGCGAACTGGAGTTGATCCCGGAAATCGATAGAGCAGCATAGCCGGACGCCGCCCCGGTACGGCACATTCCAGCCGATACATTATGCGATCTTTTCAGCCCAGAAAGTGAACATCCTCGCAACAAGCCAGTGCACGGGCCTCGTGAAGAACGGCTCCCTCCGCGCAGAAAACGACCTTCGAGCCACGGTTCATGAACGACCGCTGTGCGCTCCTCTAGTCAGCCGTTGGCGGCTATGCCGAATCCCCGAAAGCAGACGTTGGGCTCCGGCCGTCTCAACATCCGATCTGGGGTGGAGAGCGGCCACTCGCCAAGGCAGATTGGGCCGCCCCCTTAACGCGGCCAATGTTCCTTGCTCGTCCTGGTCCAGAAGTCGACTGTAGCCCACCACGTCGGCAGCCAATATGGCGGCAAGACGGCGCTGGGCCCGTTCTTCGGACATTTCACATTGCCTTCGTAGAACGCAGAGATCGGATTGTATGATGACTATTTCAAAAGTCTATCAGGGACTTCGAGGTTCGACCGCCAGCAGGCTACATGGGGTGATCCCGCCAGTCGATTGTCCCTTTGGGCTCATGACTTGCGCTTGGGCTTGCCTCGACGAAGGTCCGCATTGGGTCGCAACGGGTCAGACTGCTTTGCGCCCCCAAGACGGTCGTTAAGACACCCGGTTTGTCGTTCTGAGAGCTGCCGGTCGGCTACGAAAGCGACAATGCCGCCAGTGAGCTGTTCAGGCGGCTAGCGTCTTTCCCGCAATAATCGAGTGCTTCCCATCCCATTCACAACACTTTCAAGGTTTCAGGTGAGTTGAGCGAGGATATCGTCGACGACACTTGGGACGGTACCCGCCGTGTCGATATTGATGCCGACGGGAAGATATTCCCGGGTATGATGGTAGCGGAGTACCAGCGCCCGCTCGGCCGGCTCGAAGCCCGGCTCATTCGGCCGCCCATCTAATCGTCGGTTCAACGTCTTTACGTCGATGTCGAGTACGAAAACCTTGTCGAATAGGTCCAGGAATTTGTGGAAATTGCGCGAGCCACCACAGAAGAAGGTGGCAGGATGGGTAGTGTCGGCAGCAATAGCGTGGACCTTGTCGACAGGCCAGATCCAGTGCGCGTATCCCCAAACGACGCGGTCCGCGCCTTCGGGTGGTCCTGCGAGTGCCTGGCCCGTCTCGGGGTCGCCGACATAGGCCAAGACCCGGTCACCATGGACGACATGGTAGCCCCGCCGCTCCAGTTCGGTAGCGACAGACGTTTTCCCAGTGCCGGAACCGCCTTCGATCAGATAGTTCTTGATTCCCATAGGCGCCGCTTATCATGGCCTTCGATCCGGTGAGAAGACACTCTAGCTGTGGAACGCTTCGCCAACGAATGACGGCCCCTCTCACTGCTCACATACGTTTTCCAAGCGGCCAATCCTTGACCGAAGGAGAATTCAAAACGATCCAACTGCACTGGGCCGTCCCGTATGGAACGCCGCCGGAAGGTCGGCGTCAAGAAGCAGCTGAAGCAGCGCCAGATTTGGGCAATACGCTTCTTCCTTGACCGGGAGGGGCGCATCGCTGCTCCGCTGTATCGGGGTGCTCTAGCTAGCGATCGGAATACGCGTGACTTCCGCGGGCTGCATGGTCGTCGGCAGCGGTCAACTGGCGGCAACGGCAGCTTCACCACATGCACTTCCCGGAACTGGACGTTCCGGAATCGGCCGCCCGAATCGCCAGTCAGGTATGCGCCCCTGAAACTGCCAGACCGTAATGCGCCTCGCTCCGGCCAGAAAGGCCGGTGGGGTCACTTCCCAAGAGCAGACGTCCCCTCGAGGCGAGTTTCCCGACCCGCGCTAGTCGCCTATGCTGGAAAGCAACTCGTCGAGCTGATCCAACTGCTCCGGCAATGCGGCCGCCGAGCCCTGCAGTGCTTCCTCAAGCGCCTCCTTGGACGGATAGACTTCGTGGAAATTCACTAGTGTCCTCCCGCCTTGGGCCTCGAAGGTCACGGTCGTGATCGCGCCCTCTTCGCCCTCGTCGTTGGTCCAGACGATGCGCTCGTTCGGCACCACCTCGAGATACTTGCCATAGAAGGCCATGGTGTCCGAACCGGCGGCGGCGAATTCCAGCCGATATTTGCCGCCGGTACGGACGTCCATATCGCACGATACGAGCGAAACGCCGGTTGCCGATTTTGGCACCCACCAGCGCTGGAACAGCTCGGGCTGGCTCCACGCCCTGTAAACCGTGCTCGGCGGCGCATTGAACGTCCGCGTTACGACGAGTTCGCGATCCCCTCTGCGCTCGACTGACGTGCGGTTCTGCGCGCCACCTGCACTGTTAACTTGCCGAGTCATCGCTTCCCTCCTGTTTCATTTCGCTGATGATTTCATCCAATGCTTCGAAGCGAGCCTCGAAGAGCTTGCGATGCGCCTCGATCCACTCGGCCTCCGCCTTGAGGCCGCGTTTCCCAAGCTTGCAGGTCCTCACCCGTCCGACCTTCTGCGTGACGACGAGCCCCGCACGCTCGAGAACCTGGACGTGCTTCTTCATGCCAGTGAGCGTCATCTGGAACTTATCCGCGAGACTGGTGATCGACGCATCCCCTCGCCCAAGCTGATCGATGATCCCGCGGCGGGTCGCATCGGACAGCGCCGCAAACGAGAGATCGAGGGGAGGACTTGCATACTGAACCATCTAGTTCAGTGTATAACCTACTCGCGCAGGAAGCGCAAGCGTTCCGAACTTTCCATGCCGTAGAACGGTCATCCGAGGTCATGCACCGCGGCGGGCAGCAAAATCGTCTGCTGCGGGTCAACTGGACCTTCGAGCCGCTAATGAACGAATGTCAGCTTTCAGCGCCTGTTCCCGGAAAGCAGTCCGCCGGCTACGGCCCCGTCGCTCCTTGCGTTCGCACGTTTTTCCGACGGCCAATGGTGGCCGAAGGAGAACTCAAATGGGTACCGCGCAATACGATCCTGCTGCACTCGGTCGACCGGCATGGAACGCCGGCCCGAAGGTCGGCGTAAAGAAGCCCCTGAAGCAGCGCCAGATTTGGAAGCGGCCCTTCTTTTGGCGCAGGGAACAGATGAAAGGGCTCGTCGAGGATAAGCGTTATGGTCGGCTATCCAGAAATGACGAGAGGATTGCCTTGACGTCGGCCGGCCGCTCGACCGGGGCCATGTGCGTTTCTCCTTCGAGAACCGCTATTTTCACACGGGGATACAGGACTGACGGGCGGGAAAAGAACTGGTCCCGACTTCCGAGGACCACCAATACATCCAGTCCCTCAGCTTCAGGCTGATGATCCCCAGCCCGGTACGCCAGCATGGCGTCTAGATAGCGACAGACGGTCGCGGGCGATGAAAGCCGATCTGTGATTTTCCGAGCATTGAGGCGGATACGCAGTTTCAGCAGAAAGTTGAACCAAGGGCGTCGAAAGACAGACGAGAACTCTTGCAGCAACCGTGCAGATTGACCCGAGCGTGCAAGTTCGGCTTGCCGACGCAACCGATGTCTTCCTTCTGGTGAGAAGTCATATCCCCCGGCAACGAGGGCTAGTCTCGAAACCCGATGCTGGAACCGTGAGGCGACGTTCGCGGCGACGACGGCTCCGTATGAAACGCCAACCAGTTGGCACCGCCCGCCAAACTCGTTGTCGATGATGTCCGCGATATCGTCCGCGATGGAAGAGACGGAAACATCGCCTGGCTTGGGATCGTAACCGAGAAGGACGAAGCTTCTTCCATCGGGTAGAATCCGCCCCAGACGGCTTGCGTCCCTGCGGAGACGCGACGTCTCGGGACGCATCATGAATCCCTGGCCACCGTTGATGATGAGGATCGCTTCGACGCCTTCTCCAACTCGGGCGAAGGGAACGCGGTCTAGGAATTTTCCTGTTTTGATTTTAGACATGCTGCTCACAGCCGGGATCGTCCGGCCGCTCCTGAGATGCATTCGATGTGTTCGGGTTAGCGCGCGGCGAGCCGGCGGATAGCCGGTTCGAAGTTCACGGGAACTGGTTGCTCGACGCGTCGGTACACCCGCCCGTCACGCGTTCGGGTCATCAAACCGAGATCAATCAGCTCGCGTCGGAGAAGTGCGTGGTCTCCGAAAAGGTGCTTTCGATGAAGTAGGTCGTTGACGTCACGCTCGGACAAATCCATCGACGCGGGGATCTGCGACCAGAGGATCCAGAGAGCCAGTATCTGGTCGGAGCGTTTTGATGGCCAGCGAAGCAAGATTCGGTCTACATCGAAGCAACGGACAACCCGATCGACGAGTTTCTCTTCAACGTTCTCTGAAAAAGGAGGTGGCGCCTTTTCCTCGTCTACGCGGCTGACATTTGATGAAGGATCCGTCGCAGCACGTAATGCCTGGAAGTTTCCATGCCCTGCAGCTTTCGCGACGATGTTGAGCATCTCAAGATGAGTAGGCAGCCCCTGTTGCGCGGCCAACAGCGCTCGGAGGGATTTCGCAAATGTAGATGTATCGCTCACCTGGAGCGGTATAAGAATTCTGGACATGACCTATCCTTCGGTCGCGCCGTTCCAAACGGAACATCGGTGATCGCCCTTCCGACATGGCACGGGATGGGTGTCCATATCTCGATATGAGCAGGTTTAGCTTGTTCCGAGGAACGGCGATGCCTGGGTGAACTGCGGACCCTGTCGGCCAGATATCACCAAGGACTTAAGGATTCAAGCGCATAGGTAGAGGCAGGGTCGGATCGATGGGCGTAGCGACGTCAACATCTCCGTTAAGGCTGATGCCGGCCCCAAAGCTGCCGTTCACCAGTCTCGGGCATGAGTGGGTGACCGCAATCGGTCTACGACGCGAAGGCTACGGCACGCACTCGCTTCGGCGCACCAAAGCCGCAATGATTTACAAGGCAACAGGAAATCTTCGCGCGATCCAAATCCTCCTCGGCCACACTAAGATCGAAAATACCGTCAGGTATCTAGGAGTGGACATTGAGGATGCGTTGGAACTAGCGGAACATACTGAGATCTGAGAGTGTGCGGCCTCGCGCACAGCGGGGCCGCACGTGTCAACTTAGGTGTGCTCTTCTTGGAGATTGCTGCCGCGCCGCTTTGCGCCTTCATGCCGGCCGTAAAGAGAGGCTTTGCAGACTCCTCGAAGCAGACCTTGCTAGCGATTACGCTTGAGGTGGTGGTTAAGCCGGCATCGGCTATTGCTCATCTTCTGTGGAAATGGCGAACAGGTTCAAGATCGGACATTTATCACCCATCATTATACGACACCCGCCTTGCGTAGCCCTTCCATGACGAGCTCGAAATCGGCGGGGTTCTTGAAGGGCAAGACTTTGCGGCGGTATTCCAAGGAGTAGTCGGGATTGACGCGCAGCACCTCTTGCCACGTCGCCCGAGCCTCTTCGAAACGGCCGAGGTGTCCGTAACAGGCGGCCAGAAGCGCGCGCGAGACGTCGGTGACGGGATTGCGACTCACGCGCTGCACCAACAATTTAACGGCCTCTTCGTACCTTCTCAGTTGAAACCAGGCCCAGGCCTGAAAGTGGAGAACGACATCCGGAAAGTACGGGTTCAAGATCCTGGCCCGATCGAAACAGGCGAGTGCCTCCTCGGATCTGCCTGAATAGAGAAGTGCCTCCCCGAGGCTGACCTGCCCTTCGGCGAAGTTCGGATTGAGACTTATTGCACGCTCGGCCTCGCTGATAGCTCTATCGTGCTGTCGTGAGTAAAGCCTGACCACACTCAGTGCCCAGTGGGCCACGGGATCGCTATCATCCCGTGCCACCGCCAGCGTCGCAGCCTCTTCGGCCTGCTGAATCGAGCGCTGCGGCGACGCGCTCCACCGGTTCAAATAGTCGAGCCCGTGGGTCAGGGCGAGAAAGGCGTGCGCCGAGGCGAAGTTCGGGTCCAGTTCGACGGCATGTTGCAAAAGGTCGCGGGCGTCGCTGTTCGTTTGCTTGGTCAGGCGATGCCACAGCTCCCGGCCGCGCAGGAAGCAGTCATACGCCTCGGGATGCCCGGTCTGCCCCGGCACCAGCCTTTTCCGGTCGCCCTCTGTCAGGTTGACCGCCAGCGCGTCGACGATCTGCTGCGTTACATCGTCCTGAACAGCGAATATGTCGGTCAGGTCGCGATCGAACCGCTCCGCCCATAGATGCCCGCCGGTGGTCGCGTCGATAAGCTGCGCCGTAATGCGTACCCTGTTCCCCGATTTGCGTACACTGCCCTCAAGAACATACCGCACGCCGAGATTCGTGCCCACCTCCTGCACATGGACGTTCTTGCCCTTGAAGGTAAACGACGAATGGCGGGCGATGACGAAGAGCTGCCTCAACTTCGATAGCGCCGTGATGATGTCTTCCGAGATGCCGTCGGCGAAGTAGTCCTGTTCGGCGTCACCACTCATGTTGGCGAAGGGCAGGACGGCGATCGACAGCTTTGGCGACGTTGCCGTCGCCGGTTGGCTCGTCACGGTTTCCGAGGCCGCGGCTGCCTTGGTCCCGGCGCTGCCGACTTGCAGCAAATAGACCCGGATTGGTTCGGCGATGTTCTTGAGTTGCGTGTTGCCGAGATCGCTGACCGAGAGGTCCAGCCTCGCCTTGACTTGGCGATAGGCATCCTCGGATAGGCAGATCGCGCCCGCCGCGGCGACGCCCTCCAATCGCGAGGCGATGTTGACGCCGTCGCCCATCAGATCGCCGTCGCTTTCCTCGACGACATCGCCCAAATGGATACCGATCCGGAACTCGATGCGACGGTCCTGCGGCACGCCGTCATTGCGTTCAACCATACCGTTCTGCACCTCAATGGCGCAACGCACGGCGTCCACCACGCTGCGGAACTCGACCAGCGCACCATCGCCAGTTCGCTTCACCACCCTGCCATGGTGAACGGCGATCGTCGGATCGATGAGATCGCTGCGCAGTGCCCGTAGCCTCGCCAGGATGCGTTCCTCGTCGGCGCCGGCAAGCCGGCTGTACCCAACCACGTCCGCAGCCAGGATTGCAGCCAGCTTTCGGATCTCGCTCATGGCGCCGTCTCCTCACTTTCAGGATATCAGGGAGACAGGGGGCAAGAAAGAACTTTCAGCCGCTGCTCAGAGCGCTCTCGGTTGCGATCGAGCTGGACGCAGCCGACGTTGTAGCCCTACGCAATGACTGCTCTTCAGGCTCCCGGCCGATCGACGCTGTCGTTGCAGAAGCCCGCTCAAGGTCAGGTCACGACGATATCCGAGCCGCTCGAATATATGCTCTTTGAAGATCTGCAGCCTGTGCCAGTCCTCTTAAGTCCGCAATGTTTCCTGATGGTCGTTTCGGCATTCTGACTCAACGCTGAAACGGCAGCTTCGCGCCTCCATTTCAGCCGTTCAGACACTATGGTCAGTGTCCCAAAAGCTGCCGTCGAGCTGAGCGCCATAAAACTCAAAGACGACAGCAACGCCAGCCTGAATTTACCTAAAGGCCGGAAGCCGAAAAACGAGCCTATAGTGAGCACTTCGGAAGCTGGTGGTGCTTCCGACATTAAATCGACGGACATCCCGCCGCTCTTAATTCCTAGATGTTGAAGCCGAGACGCCGAGCCATTTCGGCCGGTGGAGTAATCGGCCACCGCAACGAAAAATTTAAGCGCGACAAGTTGCATCTTTCACTCCGCACCAAACAAATTGCCCCTGTCGGAAGCACCCTCCGGGAACGCTCCACGTACCAGCACCAACAGGTGTCACCCGGCACTGCCGGGTGACAGATCGTCCGGCCGACGTTGGGTGAAGGCCGCGGTCCGGTCGATGGCATCAAGACCTGATGAACGAGAGCAGGTCGGGGTTGAGGACATCTGCATGTGTGGTCAGCATGCCATGGGGGTAGCCCGGATAGGTCTTCAGCGACCCGTTCTTGAGCAGGTCGACCGCACGCGGCACGGAACTTGCAAAGGGGACGACTTGGTCGGCCTCGCCATGCATCACCAGCACCGGCACGGTGATCTTCTTGAGGTCTTCGGTATAATCTTCCAGCCAAGGGTCGACAGTCGCCTAGTGAGCCAGGGCACCACCGGCCATGCCCTGGCGCCACCAGTTCGCAATGATCGCCTCCGAAGGCTCGGCCCCGTCGAGGTTGTAACCGTAGAACGGGTTCTCAGGGACGAACCGGAAGAACTGCGACCGGTTGCCCAGCACGCCCGCGCGGATCGCTTCGAACCACTCCGGCGGCTGACCGGACGGGTTTTCCTCGCTCCGGTACATGTTCGGCGTCAGGGAAGCGACCAGTACCGCCTTCGCGACGCGTTCCGGGTGGCGGGCGACATAGCGAGCTCGAATTTCGGGTATCGACCCACCACCAAGGTCGGGACGGCGCTGAGGATGCTCTGGCGAGGTTACGAGCGGTGTCGCCGTTGGTCTTCGTCGCGCGGGCTCTCAGAAATTTTTCGCAGAAAACTACGAAGCTTCGACAAAAACATCTCGGGCGGTTCAGCATAGTCTGCCTGGCGCGCAACCACGTCCCTGCGGTTCAGTTCCTGCCCTCTGCGAGCCAATACTTCTAGGCTCTTGACCAGATCCGGGCGCGCCGCAATAGCGTCCCCTACCCCCTTTCTGTCGAGGCGGTAAGCGGTCACGGGCGTCAATGCAGTAGCCGTTGCTGCGTAGGGTGTACCTGTGATCATGCCGATTGCCCCGAGGCTGCCGCCAGGACCCAGTCGGAAGATTACTTCGGTCGAACCGGGCAGACCATCGGTGATCTCGACGGTGCCCGATGCCACGATGAAGAGCACTTTCGGATCGTCACCCCGCTTCATAAGCTGGTCCCCAGCGGCGAACCACACTTCGACCAGTTGGTCCGCTAAGAGACTTCGATCAGCATCGGCGAGGACTCCGAACCAATCTGACTCCTCGAGGAGGGTTACTGCGGTTGGAACTTGCAAGCGCCCTTGGATCGGGACGCCCGGAACGGCGAGCGCAATGCCTGCGTGGCGAAGATGGGATTGGATGTGGCCTAGCAGTTCGGTGCGGGCCTCGACGAACACTTCGATGCTGGGAATCGTAAAGCTGATGTCGTAGGCAACGCCGTCGCCCTGAAGCTCGCTGCGGGCGACGCTTGGAGGCGGCGTCGCCGATAGCAACACGCAGGTTTTGACTGCCGCGTTCAGAACCGCCATGCAACGATCGGGCCGTTCGTTTGCTGCGACCTTCACTGTTATCGACACGCGGCGAACTTTCGTCGGCAAACTGTGGTTTACCAGACGGGCCTTCGCCATCACGCTATTAGGGACGATCGCTACGTCCCCGTTCAGCGTGGCAATATGTGTGGAACGCCAGTTTACCTGCACGACGCGGCCTTCGATCCCGCCTTCCACCCAGACCAGATCGCCGGGACTATACGGGCGCTCTATCCCAACGGCGATCCCGGAGAATACGTCCGACAAGCTGCTCTGAAGTGCCAGGCCCAAGACGATCGCGATGACGCCGGAGGTGGCAAGAAGGCCACCTACCGGCACGGCAAAGACGAAATTGATAACGGCGAAGAGCGTCAGAAGATGGATGACACCAGCCATCAAATCGGAAACGATCCGAGTTTCTCGCGGCTTAGTCTCGAAGACCACCAACAACCGGACAATGCCGATCGCGCATTGGGCGGCAGCGAGCCACCATCCGATCTCAATGAGTTGCTGCCACACTCGGTCACCAGGCTGGGCGGTATCAAATTGCGGCGCAAGCGGCGAGCCTCCCATTTGCAGCACCGTATATGTGAGAGCGATGAACACAGCCACCCGCCACGCGGCTCTCGCCCAGAGCGGCCATCTTCGCGTGATCCACGGCACGATCATGGCGGCAAACAACAGCAGGGTTGCACTAATCTGGGCGGCTTCTGTTGTCATATGAACCCCATCGATAAAAGCCGCGGATGCGGGCTTTCGTAGCCACGAGCCAGGGCTATGTTGACATCGAACCCCCGCCGGAACAAGCGCTGGCGGCTTGCGAAAACCTCAGGCTTGGCTGCCGCCCTGACCATGGTGGCCAGAGCTCTTTATGTCCGCTTCTTAGTGTTAGTGTGCCCCTGGCGGACGGTCGGCTGTCGGCCCCAAAAACGCCATTTGCGACCGCCTTGGCGAAACCCGTTTTGTCGGTTGCCTGCACGTTCAGATCAATGGCGGCAAGGCGAGGTTCAATAGAGAGACGATCGGACGTCGGCAACATACCGCCCAGTCCTGAATATCGACTCCTATCCCCTCGCCTTGATGGGAATCGAATCGGCGCACCCCATGCCTTTCGGACTTGACTTCATCCATCGGCTGACAGGCATGACAGAGACCATTGCTGGCAGAGATCGCGCTCCAATTCGCGAAAACAATAGTGCTGCAGAAGGGAATCGCCTCGCGACACCATCGTGCTTGCGTGCCAGACGCTCGAGACCTAAATTGACGAAATGCTTGATCATTCGTCTCGACATCTGTCGCCGTCAAATATCCCAATGGATGCGCTAAGCGAAGTCCTACAAGACTTTCGCTTGAATGGAGTCAACTATGGGCGGTGCGAACTCCAACATCCATGGAGCATCGCCTTTTCGCACCAACAACTGCTTCGCTTTCACTTCGTTAGCAAAGGTCCGTGCTGGATCCATACCGAAGCCCAAGGATGGCAGGAGTTGAACGATGGTGATCTGGTGCTACTGCCGCAAGGTATCGCACATCGATTGTCCAGCGCGCCAGATGTTGAGGGCGACTCGCTCGAAAGCTGTCACATAACAAGGTTGGGCAGCAACGTTTGCGAAGTGTTGCGGGAAGGAACGGGTACGACCAGCACGCTCTTCTGCGGCTCCATGGCTTTGAGCGCATATGCCCTCAACCCTTTGATCGCCTTGATGCCGCCAATCATCAAGGGCTGCGATGTAGCCGGCAATGACCCGATCGTTGGTCCGCTACTGGCGGCCATGACGGCAGAGGCTTCACAGCCTCAGATGGGCAGCGCCACTGTCCTGTCCCGCATGGCGGACTTGCTCGCAGCGCGGCTTATCCGCTGCTGGGTTAATTGCAGCGGAGCCTCGACCACCGGCTGGCTCGCCGCCATCCGCGACCCCCACCTCGGTCGTGTGTTGGCAGCTATGCACCGAGACCCAGGCCATAACTGGACCCTAGAAAGCCTCGCCAGTGTGGCAGGCCAGTCGCGCTCGATCTTTGCCGAGCGCTTCAGCGCTATCTTAGGAGAGGGCGCGGCACACTATCTTGCCCGTCTGCGCATGCAGCTTGCCCGCGAATTGCTGGGTCAAAGCGGCATGTCGGTTGCCGAAGTTGCCTCCCGGTTAGGTTACGAATCCGAGGCATCCTTCGCGCGCGCCTTCAAGCGCATCACCAGTGTCTCGCCCGGCGTTGTGCGCCGCACAAGTTCCGGACGAATAGACATGGATTTCGGATCTTAAGACACATATCATCCCAACAAGTTCGTCTATGAAATCTCCGAACGTAGGAGATGACTCAATGACGGACACGAGATCACAACTAGACGACGCCGCGATAGACTTTCATATCGCCGAGCCAGCCGCGTGGAGCGTGGCTACTTGGTTCGCCGTTCTTTCGATGGCGGCCACCAGCTTTGCGCTGGTGTCAGCTGAGTTTTTGCCGGCAGGCCTGTTGACGCCAATGGCGCGCGATCTCGGCATTAGTGAGGGAACAGCCGGGCAGGTCGTGACCGCGACCGCTGCCATCGGCGCGGTGACCGCCTTGTTGAGCAATGTTCTCATCGGCAAAATGAACCGCAAGACCGTACTCGTTGGTCTCAGTGCATTGGCAATTGGCTCTAACATACTTGCGGCGCTAGCGACTGATTTTTGGTTATTGTTGTTGGGTCGAGCCGGATTAGGCATCGCGCTTAGCGGGTTCTGGGCGCTTTCGGTTGCCGTCGTGGCGAGGCTGGTGGGTGCGAATGCGACGGGTCGAGGGATGGCTATCGTCACCCTCGGGGTCTCGCTCGCCACCATAGCTGCACCGTCGGTGGGCGCTTTGATCAGCGACTGGCTGGGCTGGCGTAGCGCCATGGCTATGACAGCAGGGCTTGCGGCGCTTGCCATGCTGCTGCAGGTACTCAGCTTGCCGACGCTGCCCGCAAGCACAGGCAACAGCCTTGCCGATGTTTTTCGGCTGACCGGGCGGCGTGGCGTTCAACTCGGAATGCTTGCCATCCTATTGCTTATGACGGGGCATTTTGCTGGTTCTGTTTATGTGCGTCCCTTCCTCGAAAAAGTGACGCTCCTGGAAACCGGGCCGATTGCCATGGCGCTGCTCGGGTTTGGTATCGCCGCGGTGATGGGAAATATTGCGGGCGGCCGAGTGGCCGACGTCAATATCCGCATGGCACTCGCTATGACGGCAGGATTGATGGCATTTGCGGCGCTCGCGCTGGTGCTTTGGGGCGTCCACATCGGCGCTGCCTTCGGATTCGTTACGCTTTGGGGCTTCGCCTTCGGCATGGCGCCGGTGGTGCTGCCTACCAATCTTTCCCGCGGGGCACCCGACGCTCTGGAGGCAGCGGGGAGCCTGATGGTCGTCTCTTTTCAGGTTGCCATTAGTATCGGCGCGGTTTTCGGCGGCTATGTCGTCGATCATTACGGCGCCGTTGGGCCCTTGACCCTTACCTCCGCCCTGGCAGCATCGACCGTCGCTTTGGCGCTGACGCAACCGCACAGCTGATCTTCGCTGCCGGGTTGAGCAACCAGGCCCAATCGGACTGACGATGGTGGTGCATCTGTAAGGCACCAGCTGGGCGGCGCATGCCGCGGCCGAGTAGCGCTCTTGGCGCTCTGGATATGAGGCCGCCGGCAATCGCCGGCGGCCTCGATCGTGTCAGGTTATGATGACGTCCTTACCTTCTGCGTTGAGGCGCGCGAGGCCGTCATTCATCTGCTGCTGTTGTTCAGCCGAGTGGAGTTGCCAGTCCGCGACTTCGACCGGTCTCTTCGAGGATGATCCCGCGCCGACGGAACGTCCGCATTCAGACACACCGGCGTGCGGCGCAGGTGATGGGGATCGAACCGGCGACCAGGTATTTCTTGGCTGGGACAGTCGGCGTCGCTGGATGTCGAACCGTAAATCAGCAGTAAGACGTTGGGCGGCCCTCTGGGGGAACCTGCGGCCGTCGTAGCCGCCCTCTTCGGACAAACCGGAGGCCATCGATCATCCAAAGAGGAGGCTCGTTGAGCAAGGCGCGATCGCGGCACACAAGGCTCTTGAACGGATACCAACCGCGACCCTACGATCCCAAAAAGGGTTCTGGGTTGATCTGAGTAATTTTGCAAAAAGGACATCCCTAGCGGGTGCCCGCGCCCGATTTCAGCCTTGCCACGGGTCGATTACGATCACGCCGGTATCACCGAAATCCTGAACATTACGCGTGACTACAGTTAAACCGTGAACCAGCGCGGTAGCGGCGATCAAAGCATCGGCCTCGTTGCGGCGGTCTGGAATACGTAAGTGGGCACAACGCGTCGCTATCGCGTCATCGATTGGCAGAACCCGCTCGGCGAATTCAGGGCGAACACGGCTATCCATCCATCCCCGCAAGCGAGAACTCTGGGCGGCGTCGCGACGCTGGATGGTTAATATCCAGCGCTCAATTTCCAGGATCGTAATCGCGGAAATGAACAAGTCATTGGAATCTTGCGCGCCGACCCACTTCGTCACATTGGCATCTGCTTTACCGTCTCCAACTTTGCGCAGCTCGGAGACGACGTTTGTATCCAGCAGGTACTTCAAGACAGATCGACCTCGCGAGGTGCAATTTCGGCTCTCAGTGGCTCCAATTCGATCGTCGACAAACCAGGCATTGAAAGCGCATCGACGAGAGTCCGGCGCTTGCCGGTCAGGCGGACGAATTCGCTGTACGTCATCAACACATGGGACGGCGTCCCGCGATCTGTAATAACTACAGGTCCTTTTTTGGCAGCCTTCTTTGCCCGACTGACGTCGTGGTTCAACTCCCGGCTAGACAAACTTGTGATGCTCATGGAATGCCTCCATGTAGGAACATACCTACATTTATGATATTATTGGCTGTGGAGCAATATCCAAGATAGCCGCCTTGACAAGAATCGAACCCGCGGCGTCCTGACGACATCCACTGGCAGAGCGTTATTTTCTGGAACTTGCATGGTTCGTCTGGGCGATACACCGTATGGGGACAAGCGTTGGCAGCCTACCCCTCCCCATGCGACGCAAGCTCGCCCGTCACGAATTGCGCACGGCCAAGCCTGAAGGACAGTCGTTGTCCGTGTTCTGAACGATCGAGACCATCACGTCAGGAGAAGTGATCCGGGCGGTGAAGGCATGGAGCGATCCCAAGAAGGCTTCGGTAATGCTTAGCCGTATCCCTGTCGGTAGATCTGCTGAACTCACGGACATTCGATGCCAGGTGATGGCCGCTACATGATTTCGTCGTGAGGTGCGATCGTGCAGGTCGATGGCTGTTTCGAATCGGCACGCCATGAGGCGCGACGCGCTCGCACCTGGCTGTGGCAACCGGGGGCCACGCGAGGCTGCATTCATTGCGCCGATCCGCGGAAAGACCTATCGGAGGGCGCTCGACGCGGTGGGCCTGCGCGGGTCCATAGTTAGGGTTCCAAGCTGAACGCGGCGTTGAATTATCGCCGATCGGCGTCCTTGGGGGCAACCTTTCTGTTATGACGATCCCGCGCCAGTTCAAGCTCTTTCATCGTGGGGAGCTTTTCGAAAAACGAGGTCTTGCTTGCCACCTTGAAACCTCCAAGCTCTTCGGTTGGCAATTGAACCTCTGCAGCGACATTTCCTGGTGGATCGCCGTGTCCGCTGCACAGCGTGGCGCGAGCGTCTGAAGCCTGAACGATCAATTCCTCAGCCGATGGGCTCGCTATCGGGCGGTTTTCGTTAGCGCTGCCATTCCTGCTTCTGGCGAGAGAGGCCGGTTTGGTGATTTTATCCTTGAGCATCGCTCATCCATCGATCTCTGTTAGACTGATCGCTATCGGATAGTTTTGCGCTCATGGCATGGCTCGTTCCATTCAGGCTCCGCGATCCATCCAAGGCCATGAAATTAGCCCGCGCTTCCAAGCGCAATCTGGCATGCCTGCGCAAGGTCTGCATTTGGCTCGCTGCTGCCAAGCGGCGTCGCCCAGCCTGCCTTCTTGATAACGTCGCTACGCCCGTATGTGCCGGCTGCTTTGAGTGCGGCCATGATCTCTGCCGAAGCCGGATCCGTTTTGGCCCTCTCGAGGCAATAGGGCGTGAGCGCAGCCGCGATGGCCGAGGTTCGCTCGATCCCGGCTGCTTTTTGAGCACTGCCATTGGTCATCCACCCGCCCCATGTGAAGCCGACGATCGCAAGCGCGGCCGCGCCGCATACTGCTCCCCATAGGCCGGGGCGAAGCCAGGTCATGTCTTGCATGTCCATATCCAATCTGAGTGAAAGCACGCAATATTGCGCAACAGGATAATAACACAATAAACAACGTACGGATTTTATATTTTTTATTATTTTATTCTATTTGAACCTATTCATATCATATTTTGATTATTTGCTATGGATTCTAGCTTTATATTTTCTTTTGTGTCATTTCGCCCTCGTTATCACTTAATTTGAACGTAGCGTGAGCCAGGCGGTTGGCCACATGGCTGCGGCGCATCCGAAATAGCCTTCACGGTGCAGTCCCGACGAGACCGGGTTTTGGCTCAATGGGTCGCGGAGCCGGTCGGCGCTACCGATGTCCAAGCCTATGTTGCAGAGATCATCGATGTTCGGACGACAGCAGCGGGCGATGAGGGCGTTATAGCAAAGATCCTCGCAGACGTTCGAGAGCGGATCGGGTCCTTTGCGAGATGGAGCTTCGAGCCTACATGGCGACGCTGATGACCAATGGAGCAGACGCCGACGCGCGCCGTCCTTGAACGGCGCTTCGATAGAGTGCGAGCGAAATCGCTCACGGTCGACTTTCGAGCCGGGTTGTGTCTTTCACCTGCCAGCACATTGGTCAAAATATCGGAAACGCCAGTTTCCGTATGCTGCCTTCATCGCGCATCGCATTACGACTTGCCGCTGGCCCTTCGCTGGATCGCCGGCAAACTGCCCAGTCAAACGATTCGTCGCCGTGACGAACTCGGTGACGACTCATCGGAAGTGTGATGTGCGTCTCCTGCGTTTGCGCCGGTCAGCAGTTCAGCCTTGCTGCATTTCCTCGGTTATCACTTCGAAACGGGAAAGCGTTGCGGGCCCGAACGCTGTCGACAGGGCAACATCCGTCGCGTCGCGACCGGTTGCCATCAGAATTCGCCCGATGCGCGGCGTATTATGCCGGGCGTCCACCGTCTGCCAGTGACCGCCGAGATAGACCTGGAACCAGGCGCTGAAGTCCATAGGATTGGGATCGGCCGGCACGCCGATATCTCCGAGATAGCCTGTACAATATCGCGCCGGGATATTCATGCAACGGCACAGCGTAATGGCAAGATGCGCAAAATCCCGGCAAACGCCAGTCTTGTGGGTAAAGCCGCCATATGCCGTTCGTAGTGGATCGGCCTCCAGGTAATTGAAGGTGATGTGATTATGGACGAAGTCGCAGATGGCCTGCACGCGCGGCCATCCGAGTGGCGTCGACGAGAACCGTGCCCAGGCGAAATCGGCGAGCCTGTCGGTTTCGCAATAGCGGCTGCCGAGCAGGAAGATCAGCACCTCGTTCGGCAAGTCGTTGATCGCATGCTGAACCGCACCTTCCGGGATGATATCCGGCTGCCCGCTGTCATAAATCTGAAACTCCGTGGAAATCGTCGTCAGGCCCGGTGGCGCGACAATGCGACTGCAGGCATTGCCGAACACATCGGTATAGTTCCAGGCCTCGATTTGCCTGTCGAAGGTCAGTATCTGATCGCTGAGAAGATCGACACGGCGGGAGGGATGAATGTTCAGCGCCATAAGCATCGGGGTCGGCTGTGTACACTCGTAGCCTATATGAAATCCGGCACGTATTTTCATCCTACATTCCTTATTGGAGAGATCGGTCATGCACGGAACGCAATTGCGGAACGTTCGACGGTACTGCGCAGTTCCCGCGAGTTTGCCCTTTCAGTTCATTGGGTCGTAACGTTGACCTGCACCGTCATGCCGTCGAAGTCGGCACGGCTGCCATCATAGCTGCCGCTCAACGGAACCGCCTGGCGGGGGTCACGTGCGACTGCCACGCGAATAAGGTCGCGATTGCCCACGATGCCGTTCGTCGGATCGAACTCGGTCCAGCCTGCGCCGGGAAGATAAACCTGGCACCACGCATGTGTGGAGCCTCCTCCAAGCGTTAGGCTGCCATCGCGGTCGGCGACGTAGATGTAGCCGGTGACGAAGCGCGCGGCGAGTCCCAGCGAGCGGACCGCCTCCATCATCAGCAATGAAAAATCGCGACAGGATCCTGAACGCAGCGAGAGGGTCTGAACCGGCGTCTGTGTTCCGTGTTCAAGGCGCCGGCGATAGGAAAAGCTCTCGCTGATGGCGTAACACAGTGTCATCAGCAGATGGCCGGTTTCGGTCGGCTGGCCGCAACGGACAAACTGGCGGGCCCAACGTCCGATCTCGTCGCTAGAATCGCGGTAGTGACGCTGGATTGCCGGCGTAAGATCGGGAACCTCGTCCGCATCGTACGAAAACGGGTAGGTCAAGGCGGCACGATCGATCTGGAAATCGAGTGCGAGTTGAGGCGTGTGATCGAGCGTGATCCGGGTTTCGAAACGCAGCTCGCGGGCCGAAGATGCAATATCGACCAGCGCGACACAGTTGCCGAAAGCATCATGAATCCATCGCACACGATGCGGCTCCGGGTCGGTCGCCAGGGATGTGTCGATAAGCCGTTGATCAAAGCTGTCGCGGGGCCGAAACATCACCCGGTGCTCGCCGAAAGCAACTTCGCGGAAATAGCGATAGGAGGTGACGTGACGAACGGTGAAGATGGTCATGGTCGCGCCTACCCGCAAACCGGACGTTCTCCCCAGATACCGCGAGCCGCCTCCGCGCTCTCGGCCAGAAGGGACGGATTCATGACCGCTGCGTATCTGCCTGCGTGTTTTGCAAGCGCCTCCTCATAAGCTTCGAGAAAGCGCTCTATGTCGAACCGAGTTTCGCTGGCGACATAGACGGGCCAGTAAAGAATATCGCGGTCATCAACAGACGTCAGTTCGGCAAGTCTGTGCGCTTCAATTTCGAACGTTCCGTCGCGCATTTCGCAATGCATTCCGAAATCGTCGACGATCCAGTGATCGTTTTCCATGGCGTCCATCGACCTCCAGCATACTTGGCAACACGGCGGCCCGCACCAGGTTTGCGACCGGCCAGGAAAGCGACAGCGACCGGGTCGCCGTGGCGAGCTGGTTCGGCTTGCAGCCATAACCGCGTGTGCGTGTGAATTCTCACCGGAGCGTCGCCGTCGTCCAGCCACCGCGCCAGCGAACCGTCGCCCTCCAATAGAGGTCGCTCAATCGGATTTGTTGTTGCGAGATACATTCTAAGCGCGGATTTCAGCGTGGCTTCATCAACGACGCCTCTCTGGAAACATTGGGCCAGCAAGCTTGTCGCGCTGATTTCTTTGTCGGCGACAGCATAGATTTGCTCACCTTGAAAGCCAGCTTTCGTCAAGAAACGATCCGGCATCCTCAGATTTGCGACGTCGAAGAATTGATTAGGTTCGGAAGACATCGGGTCCTCCTTGTTGGGACTAGGATTTTAATCCTCTATGGCTTTGTCGGTATCGCGCCAACCAATCACTAACCATGCGCTCTTTGCAAGCCCATCGCAACCTCATTCGGGCATCACGGGTTGATGAGACGACCCCAGAGCCCATTGGAGGTGTAACAGGAGCCTGGGCTATGGCGTTCACCACTGGATCAGCACTTAGGAAGCCTTCCGCGCTGGCAGTTTCAGAGCGACGGGTACTTATGCTTTACCCTTCGGGATTCACTCGCATACCGCGTACACCAGCAGCTTCATGAAGTTAGGCCTGTGCGCCCATACTCTAGGGCAATCAAAAAGAATGCGCTTCGGCGAATCGAACGTTCAAGGGCATATGAGACAACTCGCATTAATAAACTTGCTTCACTTCCTTCGAAGGCGCATCTTCTCGACCTCGGCAGATCAGGGCTCTGCTGTTTAGGGTCCCCACCATTGCCCCGATCGAAAGGAGGACACCATGTCTTCCGACTTCTATCCTCAAACATAGCCGCAAAATATTGGTCAAGGTTTATCTGGCGGTCATGATAGGCCCGGTCGCTATTTGCGGCGTGGCGCTGCAATACCGCTCCTGACGCTCGGAGACAAAATATGCAAAAGATTACATCACCTCATTTCACTGTAGATGATTTGCGCCGCGAGGCAGAGTGCTGTCGTTTATTTGATAAGATCGCCCGGACCATCGTGATTTCAGCAATAAATGCAGGATGGCGGGAGGGGGAGGCAGCGCTGGCGCTGGCGGATGCTGCCGAGCGATATGTCCTTTATCTGGCCTCGCCCGTTCGGCTGCACTTCTTACCGGCAAATTCAAACTCGCCCTCAGGCCCAGACTGAGTATTTCCTTATCGCCGAAGCCTCTGCTGGGAAACGTAACCCTTTTCCGTCATACGCCGAGGCGGTGATACTACTGGATCTCTGCAAGTAGAGTCGCCCGCACCCGAGCGTAAGGGGTCTTGCGCCGGTGAATTTTGCAATAGTTGGCCCCGGCCCGGCGGCATATTTCTGGCACCTCTATTGTATTGCTGCTGGATCAACGCCATTTATTAAGATAGGTCTGTACCCGACGGATAATTCAAAACATTTCATCTGGATCGCCCATCGGACATCTCCCTTCCGAAGCTGGAGACAATACGATGGATGATCTACCCAAAATTACTGAGATGAATGTAGACGAGCGCATTGCAGTCCTTCAACAACTGTCGTCGGACCTGAGATTTGGGTCGAAGAAATCCGCCGCGGCTGGCGATAGCATCATGCGACTGAGATTGGATGAAATCGAGCGTGTCGTACAGGCGCATTGCAGCCATGTTGCTGGCAATAACGCGATCGACTTGGCTCAGATCGTCCATCGAGCCATATCGGCCCTCGCCGCCTTTCAGGTCAGCAGGCAGCCAAGCTCGAGAAAATAAGTCGACTCAACGCAGCGGCATATCGGACCCGCGGAACAGGAGGCAGCATGCCTTACGATCAAAAGATATCCGGCCAAACAAACGAAGAGAAAACGCTTGTTCAAAGCGTGTTGGAAGAAGCCGGATACACCGGACAGGTCACACCCACGGACGGTCACCAGCTCGACCCGGCCGCGCAACTGTTGGTGAAGTTGGTCAGGCAAGGCATCACGGACCGTGGTGTTCTGACCGGCGAACTTAGAAAGCACTTCGGCCATGTTCCGGTGGAAACGGTGCTGTACAAACCCATCAACAAAAATCGCCAAGCTATTCAGGGTATTCAAGTGACCAGAATTCCTGCTGCAAACGAGACATACGCAGGCTCCGCCTCGCAAGCTGTGGCGTCCCAGGAGACTGTCTCTTCAGAGAATGATCAATTACAAGCCGACTTGGTGCAAACGCGAAAGTACCTGAAACACGATGATATCGAAATCGCGGCTCAAGAAGCGCGGATTTCAGGTGCATCGCTTCGAGGCGAACCCACGTCGCTGGCTCTGCAGGAGTTGAACGGATATTTTGCGCGGCAACGCTATCACCGCTTCGAATTGAGATTAATCGAGGCGCGGATCAAAGCTCAATAGAACTCGCTGGCCTCCCTTAGCTTTCCCAGATCGCCAGAATGAGCGACGGCAATGCCGCCCTCGCCGAGTGTCGCCCTGCGACATTCCACTGCCATGCCACCAAAACGATCGAATTGTGCCGTTTTACGTCGTACTCGTTCGAGTGCTTTGCCGCCTCTTGACGACGGCGCTTTGTTTGAGGATCCTACCCCGCAGCTCTTCGCTGCGACCATGCGGTCAGGTCGTCCTCTTCGACAGCTGCAACTGCATGAACTGCGCCATCGCCCTCGGTTTGCCGCGACCGTTGCCTAGAGGGCAGTAATTGAGCACCTATTCGATGACAGGCTGTGCACTGCCTTCAAAAGAGAAATCGTGCTATCGTTGATCTGGACAGAGAGGCACTTATCATGATCGCCCGGAGAGACTTCACTTACGCCGAATGGAGCAGCCTCTTGCGGCTTTACAGGCGCGAGCACGCTGCCCTTGCGACCGATCAGGGCCGGAGATTCAAGGAGCTCGGCATAACCGAGGAGATGGTCGGCGAAACAGGCCTCAGTGCCGCAGGTAAGCGGCTGGTCGAGCACGAGCTCCTGTTGGAGCGAAGGAACCGGCTTCAGCGATGACGTCAGACTGAGCCCTTGCCGTTGGATACCAAATGGGCGGGCCGGCCTCAGAAGAGGGCGTATCGCCAGGAAGCGGGAGCGTGAAGCCGGCGGGCCGTGCTGCGTATTCGCCAATGGGCCAGAGCTTACTTCAAAATGGATTATCTCAACGAGGCCCGATCAATGGTTCTCATGGCCGGCTCGGCAATACCGAACCTTGACACAACAATCGTTCGCGGCGAAGCCGGGACGTCTTTTCGGTCCGATCAGATTTCTCTTCCTCGGTGATGGCCTTGGAGCGAATAGTGGTCTGGTCTGGATCGGAGGCGCTTCTGTAGAATTGATCCGTGCGGGCAAGGTCGCTACGCCAATCATTGTGGCTCTCCGTCGTTTTTGGAACTTTCCCAGCCGAACCTGTTGCTCCCCCCTCATTCTCCCAGGATGCAAGTGCGTCCCGATCGGCCCGTTTCTGGTGCGATCGCGAGTCGGGGTAGTCATTCAACGAGATCGTGCCTGCCTTGATGCGGCGAATGATCATCATTTCCTCGTCCTGATCTGGCCCCTCTGCGGCCTGCATCTTGGATGTGGCATAATCGGCGCGCTTGAGAACGCGCCGAAGTGTCGGGCGATTGCTGCTTGTGGTGCGCGCCACACCAACCGGGGGGATCGTCACCACAACCAGCCCTCCAGGATCACATATAGAACGACGGCGAAGCTTAGCACGACCAAGGTTCTGATCGCGGTGTCGTGGCCGTAGTCGCGAAGATGAGTGAAAATGGAAGACATCACGTCCTCCTTTAGATTGGGGCGAAGGGCAAAACCCTTTTGCGGCAGCGCCCGCTTCAAATGCTGCCGATACGACACCATGCGCCCGCAATGGGTTTTAAACAAGGCCCGCGCGCCATACGGATCTTGAAGTTGCCCCCTGCGGCAGGTTCGCGCACGATTGCTCAAGCCGCGCAGCTAGCACGCACGCATCAGCGGCTTAGGAACCAGGCATCTCAAGGGCGAACGGCGCTTGCTTCTATTGCACTCGCCATCAGCTTGTCGATACGGCCTCGAAGCTCCTTCTCGTCCAAAACCTTACCTCCAGATCTGACATCCGCGAGGATTTTTGCTACCACGCCCTCGTCTCCCGCTCCTGTGAAGCGAATGTCGATGATTTCGGCGACATAGGCTTCGATATCGGTAATGCCGATCATTTCGGACACCCATTGGGCCAGAAGCCGGTCACGACGAGATTTCGCCTTGAACGCCATTTCGGCATCCAGGAAGTACTTTTCCTCCAGCGCTCTTTCCCGCTTTTCCAATGAGTTCTTGTCCAACGCGTTCATGATGCGTGCTCCTGGTGTGACGGCGTCGCGCTCAACAAATGCTCGAGAAGAACAGGATCTATTTTGACGAATCGCCGCATCCGGCTGCCGGCAGAAATCGACGGCAGGTGAATGAACGTTGCGACACGCTGATAGGCCAGTCGTGAAAGCCCTTCGATCAGCTCCTCATCCTGTACAATCTTGTAATCACCTGCCGGATGGATTCCATCGATATCCGGCAGTTCAAAAGGTGCAGAGACGTGAATGATGGTATCCGTTGTGCGCGTTGACATGGCGATAATCTCCGAATGGAGGCGGTCTCACCGCTGGTTGACGGAAAGCAGGTTAACCGCTTCATCCGGCCAGCAGCACCGGGCGTTGCCCATCGGAATTCGGGAGGATGGCGGGTCAAGGGTCTCTGACACCGCGGAAAGCCATAACGGCCAAACGACGACCGATTATCATTACGCCCTGATTGAGGCGCGATTAGGATGGCAAAGCAGGCATGCCGGCCTCCCGAAAGGAAGTTTAGAAGACACCTCACTTGCAGTGGGTCAGCTGTCATTTTGATTTGGCGCGCCGAATATTATAACCTGAGGAAACAAAATAACGTCGCGACACCCTCTCCTACTAATCAGAAAACAAATAGTATTATTCAAAATCAACGCATTAGAAAGAACACAATAATAATTGGAATTCCTATTCATTTGGTATGTTATTGTTAACGATGATAAGGCCGCAGACCACCTCATCTTGAGGGATAGGAGGTGCTCATCATGCAGTTCAGCGGTGAAGCGACACTGATGAAGCCCTCAGCATTAACGGTAGCTGAAAGGCGTGCTCTCATCGATCATCTTAGGGCGGTGATTGCAAACCTTGCGCATGGGCTTGCGGCTGACGGATATTTGGAACGTGTGCCGCTGATGCTGGAAATAAACGAAGTTCTCCGCGATTTGACGGATGAAATTTCTCAAGCAGATGCGGTATACTCCGACGAGATTATCGCGGGCACGGTTCGTCTCATCAGGACATACCATGCTTTGCTTGATGACCAGGTCATCGCACAGACCATCCATTGAGAATGAAATCCGCGACGGTCGCAGCGTGGCGCCTGACTGAACGGCGTTCGGCCGCCAGGCCCCGACCTACGTTGGGCAAAGTGGATATCTCAGCGACCTATTGTAGAAGACACGTGTGTGCTCGGCGCATTGCCCGAAGACTGGTTCGACTTGGTCAAAAAGCATTTCGCGGAAAGCTGCGACCTTAATCGTCTGTGGCGCACAAAACGAACCAAGTAGCCAGAAGCGCAGCCAGAAAATCGCGGAAACCCTTGCGTACGCCAATTGGCGGTGGCTCCGACACAATAGGCAAAGCTCGTGCCGTGCGATGCTCTCCAAAAGAAATTGAAGATGGCCGCATGAATTTGATGTTGCGTGGCAACTTATGGCGCTATCTTAATGTAATAATTTAACATATTCCGACAGACTCTGTTAAACGACTTAACCCGTTGCGCGGATAGCCGAAGCGATGGCCTTCCGGCGCTTATCAAAGTGCTCGACTGGTTCGTCGCCGAGCTCGCCGCTGCAAACACTGCCTGCGAGCTTCTTGGACCGGCGACTTCACCCCTGTCACGGACCGAACGCCTGGACGATGCCGGCGTCTGAGGCTGTGGGACAAACCAATTCATGGGCTGCCTTCATCGAGGCACAATCGACCTTGCTCTTAACGGACTTTTGCAGCGCTCGTAGCGGCGCATTGCACGCCGCCACGGAAGGGGTAGCCCACGAGGAGACCGAGTGCGAGGACGGTGGAATGATCACGCCGCGCTTTGAACAGGGTGCAGTTTGAGGAGTTGGCGAACGCCTTCCTCTTCCGGCGTGAAGTCCTCCGTCGAGATCGCTCCGAACGCCGCGGCGAATTTCGCTACCTTTTTTGCGGCATGCGGCAGCGCGTCCGGCCCCTGCAGCCGGAAGGAGATTGGCGAGAGCGGCCCGAACAGCAGCGCCCGCTCGAGGTCCGGCCAGATCGTCAGGTCCGGTTCCACCCCGGCATTGCGAGCAAAGGTGAGTGCCGCGACATGCATGGGAAGGCTGATCGGCCCCGACCGTATCGCTTGGCTGCGTTCGACACCGGCGAGCATCGCCGCCCGGCTTGGAAGCGGCTGTACACCGCCGAAGCAGTGCGAAATCCAGCGCGCCTGCAGCTCCAATACGGGCAAGACCGGACCGACCAGATCGAACAGGCCGAGGAATGCCAGTCCCGGCAGGTCCGGATGGAAGGTGTGGTCGTGGAGATCGGCGCCGTAGCTATCGAGCCGGATCGTGCGAGCGATGTCTTCCGAAAGCCACGGCAACGATAACCGATAGCCGGTGCCGAGGAGGATTGCGTCCACATTCGCGCTGGTCCCGTCGCGGAACCAGACAGTGGAACCATCCACGCGTTCGATCCATGGCCTTACGTCGATACGGCCTTCGGCAACTGCCGGCAGGAAACCCTGCGATTGGGAAATACCGGCTGCAAAAGCGTTGCCGATGGGTTTGCGGGCACCGAATTGGTCGGGCGAACCGGCAACCTTCAGCACTTTAGCCGTCAATCCTTCCGCCACAATATCCGGCGGCAATACACCCTCGACAAGCGCCGCTGCGCGATTGAACATCACATGGTCCGTCGGCACACCGGCGATCAGCTTCGGCAGGATGTAGCGCTGGCGGCGGTGTGTTGAAATCACCTGCGCTGCGCCGTGCGCGATGTCGGAGGCAATTTCCAGCGCACTGATCGAGCAGCCGGCGACGAGAACTTTACGGCCCCGATAGCGCTCCGGCCCGTTGTACTGCGCCGTATGAGCAACCCCAAGCGAGCCCGCAAAGCTTGCCAGGCCGGGAATCTCCGGCACGTCTGGCCGATTCTGCCGGCCGGTCGCAACGATGACACGCGAGAAGGTTTCCGCCCGGTGTTCACTGTCCGATGTCGAAAGAATCAGCCAGCCGTCCGGGGCGCGCTCCAACCGCTCGACCTCGGTCTTCAACCTCAGGTGTGGCAGGAGGCCGAATGCAAAGGCATACCGCTCGAGATAGTCGAGCATCTCCTCCTGCGTCGGATACGTGGCGGTACCCTGAGTGTGATCAAGGTCGGAAAAGGCGGTCATGATGCGGCTGGTGTTGGTGCGCATGCCTGGCCACGTGGCGCTGGTGGCGGATGCCGAATTCCATTGGCCACCGAGACGAAATGAGCCTTCGAAGATCACTGGCTCCAGCCCACGGCCGATAAGCCAGCGGGCGGCGACAAGTCCCGCGGGGCCGGCGCCTATCACGGCAACCTTGTTTTCAGGCAGTTTTGTATGAGTTTGAGGTGACATCGGCGTGCTCCTTGTTCGATGAAGAACGCTCTAGCGATATTTGCCGAACTCGTTTCCTAAAAGCTCACTAAGTTGAGCCAGCGGAATCCTAAAATCTCCCTAAGTGCGCTATGAAATGCGGAAGATGCCGAAACGAGGTGGCGATTGGACAAAAATCTTGCGGCTTTCATCGAAAGCCCGGTGATGCAGATCATCGGCACGAGCGGCCTTTCCCTGAAACCGGAGATCGGTCGGGGCGCCGGTGCCTGGTGCGACGACCTGAAGACAGTCCATGTCGTCGTGTCCGCCTGGCAATGGCCGCAGACCGTCGCCAATCTTCGCGACAATGCTCAAGTCGCCGTCACCTTCGCGCGGCCGACCGACTACGTCTCCTACCAAATCAAAGGCATGGCGACCGTGCGCGAGGCGGTGGCTGCCGAGATCGAGCGTTCGTCGCGGTACATGGTCGCGATCGTCTCGACCTTGATGCGGCTCGGCCTAATGCCCGAGATGATTACGCCGTGGTTGTCGAAGCGGGAGGCAATGCTGGTGAGCATCGAGCCCTCATCGATTTTCGTGCAGACGCCAGGCCCCACCGCCGGCACGCGCATCTGGAACGCCGCACAATGACGCTCGAGCTCACCGACCTGGAGGCCTGTTTCGAAGGCGTCGTCCCCTCGATCATTTCGACGGCGGATGCGGACGGCATTCCGAACATCTCCTATCTTTCGCATGTGGTGATGGTCGACGACCGCCATGTGGCACTCTCCAACCAGTTCTTTGCTAAGACGGCGGCGAATATCCGGCTCAACCCGCAAGCGACCCTGCTTCTGGTAGACGGAAGGAATGGCTTGCAGTTCCGGCTGGCGCTGGTCTTCGCCTACGCGCTGGAAGACGGGCCGCTCTTCGAGCATACCTCGTTGCAGCTTGACGCGAGCAGCGCCCAGGTCGGCATGACTGGGATCATGAAACTGCGCAATCTCGATGTTTTCCGCGTAACGAAAATCGAACCGATCCGCTCCCCGGTGGAGACGACGGAATCATTGGCACCGAAACACGACCGGCTCCCCGGCGTCGCCAGGATCGTCGACGCGATCGCCGCGGAGACCGAGGCGGACCGCATTGTCGATGTCATGCTGGAGAGCATCCGGACAGAATTCTGTTTCGAACACGCGCTGATCCTGCAGTTTTATGAAGAGCGCAACCAGCTCGTCACCATTGGCAGCCTTGGCTTTCAACCGTCAGGCATCGGCTCGGATGTACCGCTTGGCGAGGGCGTGATCGGCGCGGCTGCCGCAAGCGGGCGGCTGGTGAAGGTGAGCGACATGAGCCGCGTCCGCCGCTTCGGGGCGGCCATACGCGATTCCGCTCTCAGCGAGAACCGCACCCGCTCGATCCCGCTCCCAGGCATGCCGGATGCGATGAGCCAGATTGCCGTGCCGCTTGTCGCCGGAGGCACGGTTCGCGGCGTTCTCTTTCTCGAAAGCCGGGAACGGCGGGCTTTCACCGCCGAGGACGAGGTCGCGCTTTCCATCGTCGCCAGACAAGCGGCGGTGGCTCTGGCGCTGGGCGAAAAGCTCTCACTGGAGACCGGCTCTCACCGAGTCGCTCCGGCCGAACACTCGGCTTCGGAACAGATCATTCGGGTCGTTCATCACAGCTTTGACGACAGCGTTTTCGTCGACGGCGACTATGTTATCAAGGGAATCGCGGGCCGGCTTCTTGTCTCCATGCTCGAACAGCATCTGGCAAACGGCACGCTCGAATTCACCAACCGCGAGATCCGGCTCGATGCGGCACTGAAGCTGCCGGAGTTCAAGGACAACCTGGAAACGAGGCTGCTTCTTCTGCGTCGCCGATTGGACGAAAAGCAGCTTCCGATACGGCTGGTTCGCCTCGGCCGCGGCCGGATAGGCATCCGCATAGAGGGCCGGTTGCGGCTGCGCAAGGATATGGCATAGAAGGACGTGAAAAACCGGACGATCCGACGCTCAACGGGCGAAGATCGATAAGCAACTGCAAAAGTTTGCAGATAGAATCTTTATGTGCTGCCCTACCGAAATCGCTGGTCTTGGCCTTAGGACGTTCGCGACATCCTTCACGTTTGCGTCAGGCTATATTGCCAGACCGGAAACAAGCTTACTCGACCGCGAACGTTGTGTTGGTGGCGCTAGAAAAACGACCGCCCTCCGGGGCGCCACCATGCTGAGGCCACGAGTACCAGCTGGCACTCCGAGCAGGGTCGATCAGGCTGCCTTGACGGGTAGGCTCTCCGCCCTGTATGCGATGAGGTCTTCGATCGTAATCAGATGAAGACCGTGCCGTTCGGCAAACGCTTCAAGCTCTGGCAACCGAGCCATTGTTCCGTCGTCGTTGGCAACCTCGCAAATCACACCTGATGGAAACAGCCCAGCAAGCCTTGCAAGGTCAACGGCCGCTTCCGTGTGCCCAGGGCGGGAAAGTACGCCATGCGGATGGGCTCTAAGCGGGAAGATATGCCCCGGCCGTGCAAAATCCTCTGGACGTGAGCCGTCCGTGACAAGAGCTCGCACGGTTGCAGCTCGATCGGCAGCGGATATGCCTGTCGTCGTTTCAGGGATGTAGTCCACCGAGACGGTGAATGCGGTCTTGAGAACTTCGGTATTGCGCGGCACCATCAATGGAATGTCGAGTGCATCGAGTCTCTCGCCTTCCATCGCGACGCAGATAAGGCCGCGGGCGTAGTTCATCATGAACGCGATCGATTCCGGCGTAACTGCTTGCGAAGCGATCACCAAATCGCCTTCATTTTCCCGGTCGCGATCATCGACGACGACCACGATCTCGCCACGTGCAATTGCGGCCACCGCTTCGTCGATCTTGGAAATTGCCATCTTCTTCTTGCCTTTCAAGGGTTAGCCGCTTTTGGCGGCGAGCATGGCCTGTTAGAGCCACCGTTTTTCCCTTGGGCGAACAAGCATCGGAAACGCCGCTCATCACGCGGTTCCGCTGCGTTGCTCTCTTCCATCCGGACTATGACCGTCGGCTCCGGCATCTCACCGGATCTGCTGACCCTTCGCTTCAGCGAAGGCGCTCGCGGGCTCCGAGTTGCCTCGATACCGCCGGTGGGGATTTTCGCCCCGCCCTGAGAACGTTTTTAACATAAGCAATCGATGCCTGGTTCTGCAAGAGGCTTCCAGCAGTTCAACCATCGGGAACCGGTTCTCCTGGTGAACGCACCGTTCCCCATTGTCGAATGACGTTACGACATGATCAAACCGCCATCGACATTGATGGTTTGGCCGGTGATGTAGGCGGCGTCGTCGCTAGCAAGGAAGGTGACCAGACCGGCGACGTCCTCGCCGGATCCGGCCCGCTTCATCGGAATACCTTCGACCCACTCCTTCATCAGCTCCCCAGGGCCATAGTTGCCCAGGAGCTTGCCCCACGCCTGGTCGTTATAGGCCCACATGTCAGTCTCGATGATGCCAGGGCAGAACGCGTTGACGGTGATACTTTCGGTCGCGACTTCCTTTGCAAGGCTCTGGGTAATACCGACGACGCCCATCTTCGATGCGGCGTAGTGTGGCGTATAGATGAAGCCGTCGCGCGCTTGACCGGAGGCGGTGTTGATGATGCGGCCGCCGCGTCCATGCTTGCGCATACGCAGAATTGCTTCTTGTGCGCACAAGAATACGCCCTTTGTGTTGACCGCCATGACTTTGTCCCACTCGCCTTCCGTCATGTCCTCGATGCGGGCGATGGTGATGACCCCGGCGTTCTGGATCGACACGTCGACGGTACCGAAAGCCTTCTCCGCCGCATCATAGAGTGCCTTTACGCTGGTCTTGTCAGTGACGTCGCCAACGAAGGAAATGGCATTGCCGCCCTCCACCTTGATCTGCTCGGCGACTGCATGGACCGTCTCTTCATTGGCGCAGACCACTAGGTTGGCCCCTTCCCTTGCGAAGCGCTTGGCGATCCCCGCGCCGATGCCGCGGCTGCCTCCGGTGATGACGACGGTCTTGTTTTCGAAGCGTTTCATAGTTTCTTCCTTTCACGGTGCCTGATATCGGGCGGCCGCAAAGCAACCCAAGCGCGTCGTGCCCCTTTTCAAGCGGCTGCAGAAATGATCCCGGCGAACTCTACCGCCTTCAGCGATGCGCCTCCAACCAAGGCTCCATCCACATTTGTCGCCCCGAAGATGTCGGCGGCATTCGAGGCCTTCACGGAGCCACCGTAAAGAATCCTCACCCTGCGCCCGTCTTCGCCAAGCCGTTCTTCGAGCGTTTGTCTTATCGAAGAATGGATCTCCTCGATCTGATCTATGGTCGGGACCAGACCAGTTCCGATAGCCCAGACCGGTTCGTATGCGATGGCCACGTTCGAACTGGTGGCACCCGCTGGAATTGAACCGCGTAGCTGTCCACCGACGACTTCGATCACCTTGCCGTCATCGCGTTCAGCGCGGGTCTCGCCCACGCAAATGATTGCGGTCAGTCCCGCCTCATGAGCGGCGGCGACCTTGGTCGAAACGACGGCATCGCTCTCGTTATGGAATACGCGACGTTCGGAATGACCGAGAATGACGAAGCGCGCACCCGCCTCGACGAGCATTTGCGCTGATACGTCTCCGGTGTAGGCGCCTGATATCTGCGGATGGCAGTCCTGGGCGCCAATAATGACGACAGAATCCTTTGCGCGTTCGGCGGCCTTTTCTAACAGCGTGAAGGGCGGGCAGACGACGATATCGCACGTCGCCTCGCCCGTTAGCCCCTTCAGCGCCTCGATCTCAGCCAGGGAGGAAGCGAGACCGTTCATTTTCCAGTTGCCGGCAATCAGCTTTCTCATCGCATCACCAGCAGCAGAAACCGCCGTCGACAAGCAGATCAACGCCCGTCACAAAGCTTGCCGCATTCGACAGCAGGAACACGGCCGGACCGACCATTTCGTCGACCGTTGCCATGCGCTGCATTGGCGTCTGCTCTTCGAAGAGCTTGGTCTGATGGATCATCTCCGGACGCGTGTTCATCGGCGTCGCGGTGTATCCGGGCGAGATAGTGTTGACGCGGATGCCGCGGTCGACCCATTCCATCGCCAAGGATTTCGACATGTGGATCACGCCGGCCTTGGAGGCGTTGTAATGCGCCTGGCTCAGTCCCCGATTGACGATCACGCCGGACATGGAAGCGATGTTGACGATGGAGCCGCGCCCGTTTTTCAACATAGCGCGAGCCTCGGCCTGGCAGGAAAGGAAGACTCCTTTCAGGTTGATGTCCATCAACGCCTGATACTGGTCCTCCTCCATCTCCTCTGCCGGGTTGGCGTTGGCAATGCCCGCGGCGTTAACGGCAAGTGTCAGCGCGCCTAGCTTGGCCTCCGTGCGAGCCACCGCGTCTCCCAGGGAAGACTTGCTGGTGACGTCAGCTGCGATCTCGATAGAACGACGGCCGGCGGCCTGGATGTGCTTGGCGGTTGTGGCCAATCCGTCGTCGGTGCGACGGTCGAGCAGTGCGACGTCGGCGCCGCACTGTGCTAGGCCGATGGCAATACGCTGCCCAATCCCGCTCCCAGCGCCGGTCACGATGGCAACCTGGCCGCTGAGATCGAAAAGCTTCGGGGCGTTGAGAGTGATGTCGGACACCGCTCTTCCTTTCTCTGTCTGTTTAGATCGTAGCTAGCTCCATGACAGAGACGTCGTTTGCCTCGTCACGATTGAGAATGCCTGCCTGCTTGCCCTGGGCAAGAACGAGAATGCGATTTGAGACGCCGAGAACTTCCTCGAGGTCGGAGCTTACGACGATGACCGCAACGCCCTGCTTGGCAAGGTTGACGATGATGTCGTAGATGCCGGCGCGGGCGCCGACGTCGATGCCGCGGGTGGGTTCGTCGAGCACAACCACCTTGGGATCGCGCATCAGCCACTTGGCGATCACGACCTTCTGCTGGTTGCCGCCGGACAAATCGGAGGCATACTGCTCCGCACGACCCTTGACGCCGAACTTGGCCACCGCCTTCTCCGCGAATGAGCGCTTGACGCGCGGTGTGATCCAGCGCCCGCCCAGCTTGTCGAGGTTGGCATAGATGATGTTTTCCCCAATAAGGTGCCCGACGATCAGGCCTTGCTCCTTGCGGTCTTCGGGGACCATTACGATGCCCTTGGCGATCGCGTCGGCAGGATCGCGCAGTCGAAGCTCCTCGCCTTCCAGCTTGATCGAGCCCGCGCTGATCGGATCGGCGCCCGAAATCGCCCGGACAAGCTCTGTGCGACCGGCACCGACCAGTCCGGCAATTCCGAGGATCTCGCCTGCCTTGACGTCGAAGGTGACGTCACGGAACGAGTTGTCCAAAGAGCTGAGACCGGACACCTGAAGTACGGGGCGATCCGTCGGATCGGGCAGTGTCGGGAACATGCGGTCGAGCGAGCGTCCGACCATGCTCTCGACGATCGTGCGCACGGGCGTCGAGCTGTCCGTGAATTCCTGCACGCGCTCGCCGTCGCGAAGCACGACGATCCGGTCGGTGATCTGCTTGATCTCTTCCATGCGGTGAGAGATGTAGATGATGCCGACCCCTTCGGAACGAAGCTTCCGGACCTGTTCGAAGAGTGCTTCCGTCTCCGCGCCACCGAGGGCCGCGGTCGGCTCGTCGAGGATGAGGAGCTTGGCGTTCAAAGCCAGCGCCTTCGCGATCTCGATGAGCTGCTGATTTGCGGTCGAAAGGCCGGCGACCTTCCGCATCGCTGGTATGTGCAGGTTCAGTCTCGCGAGCTGCTCCTGGGCGCGACGAACCATCTGCTGACGGTCGACCACGCCGTTCTTCATAGGCCAGCGACCGATGAAGACGTTCTCCGCGATCGAGAGCTGCGGCAGAAGCTGCAGCTCCTGATGGATCAGGACGACGCCCTTGTCGATCGCCTCTCTTGGGGTGGCTGGGGCATAAGGCTGCCCCAGCCATGTCATGGAACCTTCGGATGGCGTGCGTGACCCGGCGATAATGCCGGAAAGCGTCGACTTGCCCGCTCCGTTTTCACCGAGAAGTGCGACCACTTCGCCCGGATGGACGTCCAAGCTGACATTCTTCAGAACCTGGAGCGGTCCATACCGCTTCGATATGCCCCTCAGCGAAAGAACCGGATCAGTCACGGCACACCTCCTCAAGACCTCGACTTCATTACGGATGGTTGGCGATGAAGCCTGCGACGTTTTCCTTGGTCGTCAGCGTGGCGTCCAGGAGTTGTACCGGCGGCACCTTCTTGCCGGCGACAAGCTTGGCGGCGTTTTCGACCGCGTCGCGGCCCATCTTCTGCGTCTGCTGCGTTGCAGTCACGTCGAAGACACCCTTGCTGAGCGCTTCGAGGGCGGCGGTGTCACCGTCAAAGCCGCCAACCACGATCTTCTGAGAAGGATTGGCAACCTTGATCGCCTGTGCAGCACCAAGTGCGAGTGCGTCTGCCTGGGCGAAGACAATCGACACGTCCGGATTTGCCTGGAGCATGTTCTGCATGATCTGGAATCCTTCATCCTGGCTCCAGATGTTCGAGTACTGCTCGGCCACGACCTTGACGTCCGGGTTTGCCTTGAGAGATTCAGCGCAGCCCTTGGAACGGTCAACTTCGGGCGTCGTACCCTTCTGGCCATGGATGATGACCATTTTGCCCTTGCCGCCGGCCTGCTTCAAAATGAAGTCGCACACGGACTTTGCGGATGCGACGGAGTCCGTCGCAAGGAAGGTGTCGCCGGGTGCGCCGTCGGCATTGCGGTCGACGTTTACCACCGGAATGCCGGCGCTCTTGGCAAGTTTGACCGGAACGGTCGCAGCGGCCGCACCTGCCGGAATGTAGATCAGCGCGTCGATGTTCTGGGTCAGAAGGTCCTGGATCTGGTTGACCTGCGTCGGTCCGTCACCTTTCGCGTCGACGGTGACAACTTCGATGCCGTGCTTTTTAGCTTCCGCCTCGACCGACTGCTTGATCTGGTTGAAGAAGTTGGCCTGAAGATTGGCAACGGCCAGACCGAGCTTCTTCAGCTCCGCTGCGTGTACGGGTCCGAGCGTGAGACCGAGCAGTGCGGCAGACGCGAGCATGGTGCGCGCAATTTTCATTGTATTTTCCTCCGTTGTTTGATGGAACCCTCGGGTATTTCCTCCCCCTCGGGGTATTGATCCGCTCCAAGACTTGGGGCGGAATTCCAGGAGCCCGCCGACGCGGCGGACCCACTCGTCAGGCGCGACGCCGACGAATAGTCTCCGCGCCAACCGCAAGTACGATGACGATCCCGATGATCACTTGCTGAAGGAACGGCGAAACATTGAGTAGGTTGAGACCGTTGCGAAGGACGCCGATGATAAGAACGCCGATCAGCGTTCCACCGATCCCTCCGGCGCCGCCGGAAAGCGACGTCCCGCCGATGACGACCGCAGCAATGGTATCCAGCTCATAGCCCAGGCCGCTGGAAGGCTGGACAGAGTCCAGGCGGGCGGCGAGTACGATGCCGGCCAGTCCGGCGAGGACCGCACTCACGACATAGACACCGATCGTCACCAGCTGGACGTTGATACCGGCCAAGCGAGCGACTTCCGGGTTTCCGCCGACAGCGTAAAGCATGCGGCCTTCGGACCGGAAGCGCAGGAAGAGCCAGGCTGCAAGCACGACGGCAAGCATGAGAAATACGGTGGCAGTCAGCACCCCGAAATGGCGATCGATCGCGAGCATCATGAACCAGTCGGGGAATCCAACAATCTGCTGGCCATCCGTGATCATGTTTGCGACGCCACGAGCTGCGGACATCATGGCCAAAGTGGCGATGAACGCCGGCACTCGGAATTGCGTCACCAGGAGTCCGACAATCAAACCGGAGACGGCGGATGCGACCAGCCCGAAGGCGATCCCGACCGGCAGCGGAAGGCCGGCAACGTTGGCCGTCCAGCCCATGACCATCATAGCAAGGGCAAGCACCGAACCAACCGAGAGGTCGATGCCGCCGATCAGGATGACGAAGGTCATTCCGACCGCCATGATGCCAAGGACGGTGATCTGATCGAGGATGTTGAGGCCGTTTCGAACGGACAGAAACGCGTCGGTGCTGAAGCTTAGAAAGACGCAAAGCGCAAGCAGCCCCACGAGTGGGCCGGTGGCACCCTTGAGCTTGGTAAGCCAGGCGCCGGACGAGAGCCTCTGTTCATTGATGTCGAGCGCCACCATCGTTCCTCCCTAGATCTCGTAGGTAGTCAATATCTGTTCAATGCAGAATATTTATTCACACCTGCTGGAAAATTCATTAACAAGTTGCTTTAGGGCTGTCAACAGGATTTGTCCGCGCCATCCCGGCAGGATGTTTGTCTGAGGGGGTTGACTAAACGTGTTCGTGTGCAAAAATATTGCCTAGTGAATATTTATGCACAAGAGGAATCCATGGATACGACAGAACTCGAGCGCCTCGCTCGCGAGATCCGATTGCGCGATCTTCAGGCAGTCTTCGAAGCAGGTGCCGGCCATATCGGCGGGGAGATGTCGGTCATCGATATCCTGACGGCCCTTTATTTCCGCGTGCTGAACGTTTGGCCGGACCAACCAAAGCACCCCGCTCGCGACAGGTTCGTTCTTTCGAAGGGCCATACGGCGTGTGCCCTATACGTGACCCTTGCAAAGCGCGGCTTCATTCCGGAAGAGGAGATTTCCACCTTCCTGCAGCCGCACTCGCGACTGAACGGGCATCCCAACTGTAATAAGGTTCCGGGTGTCGAGACGAACACCGGGCCGCTTGGCCATGGTCTGCCCGTTTCGGTAGGTATGGCGAAGGCCGCCAAGCTCTCCGGGGCAAAGTATCATACATACGTCGTCACCGGCGACGGAGAGATGCAGGAGGGTTCCAACTGGGAGGCGATCATGGCCGCGGCCCAATTCAAGCTGGATAACCTGACGCTGGTCATTGACCACAACAGGTTCCAGCAGGGTGCCGCTCTGGCCGACACCAACGATCTCGCCCCGCTCCGCCCGAAGCTCGAAGCCTTCGACTGGGAAGTCACCGAGATCAACGGAAACAATATGAGCGAGGTCGTGCCGGCCCTCGAACACCGGGGATCGCGGCCGCATTGCATCGTGGCCCACACCAACAAGGGTCATGGAATCTCGTTCATGCAGGACCGCGTCGACTGGCACCACAAGGTCCCGAGCAAGGAACAGTACGAAATCGCATTGGCAGAACTGTCGGAGGCACTGTGATGAACGCGCCAGTAAACCCACCCAAGCTCCACGATTGCCGCGACGCGTTCGCAGCAACGCTCGAGCGCCTGGCAGCCGAGAACGAAACGATCGTCGCGGTCTGCAATGACTCCGTAGGCTCCTCCAAGCTCGGCGGCTTCAAGTCGAAGTTTCCCGAGCGCCTGGTCAATGTCGGCATCGCCGAACAGAACATGGTCGGCGTTGGAGCAGGCCTCGCCAACGGCGGGCACCTTCCATACGTCTGCGGCGCCTCGCCCTTTCTAACGGGGCGATCGCTGGAGCAGATCAAGGCCGACATTTCCTACTCGAATGCCAACGTCAAGCTCGTGGGCATTTCCTCTGGAATGGCCTATGGCGAGCTGGGGCCGACCCACCATTCGATCGAAGACTTCGCCTGGACGCGCGTCCTGCCCAATCTTCCTGTGATTGCGCCATGCGACCGCATCGAGACTGCCGCAGCCGTCGAGTGGGCGGCGACCTACCACGGGCCATGCTTCCTGCGCCTTTCGCGCGTGGGTGTGCCCGACCTTCTTCCACAAGGTCACAGGTTCGAGCTTGGCAAGGCAAATCTCCTGCGCGACGGTTCGCACGTCACGCTCATTGCCAACGGCACTCTGACCCATCGCATGGTGAAAGCAGCCGAAATCCTTGCAAAACATGGCATCAGCGCCAGGGTGCTCAACCTTGCAACGGTTCGCCCGATCGACGAGGAAGCCATTATCGCCGCGGCGAAGGAAACCGGCGCGATCGTCACGGCCGAAGAGCACTCGATCTTTGGCGGGCTTGGCTCTGCGGTAGCTGAAGTCGTGGTCGACAATGCTCCAGTCCCGATGAAGCGTCTGGGTGTTCCCGGCATCTACGCTCCGACCGGATCGGCGGAGTTCTTGCTCGACGAGTTCGGCATGGCACCGTCGGCAATCGCCGACGCCGCGCAGTCGCTGATCAAGCGCAAGTAAACTGGTAGCACCTAATCAAGCCGGGGGGCACTGCACCGCCCCGGCCGTATGATCTGGGAGGATACGATGCGGGCTATTCTGGCGATCGACCAGGGCACGACCAATTCCAAGGCAGTTCTCGTTTGCGAAAAGGGAGAAGTCGTCGCCAGAGGCTCGGCTCCTGTCGGCATCTCCTATCCGAGGCCCGGCTGGGTCGAACAAGATCCACGCCGGCTCTACGCCTCTGTCTGCGAAGCAATCGACGCCTGCCTGAAGGCCGTCGCCGATGTGACCATCGAAGCGGTGGCGATTTCCAATCAACGCGAGTCGGTCACCGCCTGGGACTCCGACACGGGACAAGCATTAGGCCCGGTGCTGAGCTGGCAGTGCCGACGCACGGCGCGAGATTGCGAGCGTCTAGTCGCCGAAGGTCGTCTTGACCGTGTGCAGGCTCTCACCGGCCTTCCCTTGGACCCGATGTTCCCCGGTTTAAAATTCCGATGGCTGCTCGACCGTGTGCCGACAGGCCGATCGGTCCGACTTGGAACGATCGACAGCTGGCTCGTGCACTGCCTGACCGGCGGGGGCCGGCACGTCTGCGATGCCTCGAACGCCGCCAGAAGCCAGTTGTTCGACCTCCAGGAGCAGAGATGGAGTGAGGAACTCGGAGAGATTTTCGGCGTCGATACCGCACTCCTCCCGGAGGTGCTCGACAGCGCTGCGGATTTCGGCGCGACTGAGGGGCTTCCAGGCGTACCGGACGGCACACCTATCAGGGCCGCGATCGGCGATAGCCATGCCGCCCTGTTCGGTCATGGAGCATTCAAACCGGGCGATGGCAAGATAACCTTCGGAACGGGCTCCTCGGTGATGACGACACTTCCTCGGTTCATCGCCCCGTCCAACGGCATCACGACCACTGTCGCATGGCGCATCGGTGGAAAGCCGACTTTCGCCTTCGAAGGCAATATTCTCGTTTCCGCCGCAAGCCTCCCCTGGATGGCGGGCATTCTCGGCCTCCCTGATGTGGCCGCCTTGGTCGATCTGGCGGCGACCGCTGAGCCAGGAGGACCAGGCTTCGTGCCCGCCTTCGTAGGACTGGGCGCACCCTACTGGAACTCCGACGCACGCGCCCTCTTCTCGCAGATCAACTTCAGCACGACGCGTGCTCAAATGGCGCGCTCAGTGACGGACTCGATCGCCTTCCAGGTCCACGACGTGATCGCTGCCATGCGCGCACAGAGCAGCGGCGAACTCGGCGCCCTTTATGTCGACGGTGGACCAAGCCAGAACCGCTTCCTGATGCAGTGCGTCTCGAACCTTGTCGAACATGCCGTCATCCAATGCGAGGCCCCCGAGGCCTCGGCGCTCGGCGCCGCATATCTGGCGGGACTGTCACTCGGCCTGTGGAGCGATCTCGGGGTCATCGCGGGACTGCCTCGAAGCAAGCAGGTCATTGCCCCGCAACGCGTGGATCGGGAAGTGCTCCTGAATACCTGGAATGATGCTCTCGCCCGCTCGACGTCGCGCCAAACACCGGCTAAAGGTGAATAAAAATTCACACCGGGATCAGCGATGTCTCGCCTAAACGAACTCCGCCTCATTTCAAGAGTCGCCCAGATGTATCACATCGAGGGGCGGCGACAGGCGGAGATCGCACAGCATCTTCGGCTGTCGCAGGCAACCGTCTCCCGGATGCTGAAGCGCGCTGAGGCGGAGGATATCGTCCGAACGAGCGTCATCCCTCCTGTTGGGACCTATAGCGAACTCGAGGCGGGCCTGCGTGAGAGGTACGACCTGCCCGAGGCAGTTGTCGTGGAGTGTACGGAAGACCGCGACGGAGCCATCATGGCCCGGATCGGCGAAGCGGCAGCTCATCTCCTGGAGGTCACACTTGCCCCCGGAGAGATCATCGGGGTTTCGAGTTGGAGTCAAACCATCTTCAAGATGGTGGAAAACATCCACCCTCAGAAGAGCGCGCAGGCGAAATACGTCGTTCAGACCCTCGGCGGCATGGGCGATCCATCGGTGCAGACCCACGCGACCCAACTTACGACACGACTTGCGCGGCTGACCGGTGCAGAGCCCAAACTTCTTCCTGTGCAGGGAGTGACCACCTCGCGAGAGGCCAAGCTCCTCATGCAGTCCGATCCATTTGTCCGCGAGACGATGGACCTATTCGGCAGCATCACGCTTGCAATTGTAGGCATCGGAGCGGTCGAACCCTCAGAACTTCTCGCGCGGTCGGGGAACATCTTTTCGTCGCGGGAGCTTGCTGATCTCGCGGATGCAGGTGCAGTCGGCGACATCTCGCTTCGCTTCTTTGACAAAAACGGCAAAGCGGTGAAGACGCCCTTGGATGACCGCGTTATCGGGATCCCCCTTGAGGATCTTGCGCGAGTGGATCGTGTCATCGCATTGGCTGGCGGCTCGAAAAAGACGGCCGCTATCGCCGGCGCGCTGCGACTTGGGGTCATCGGTATGCTGGTGACCGACAAGTTCACCGCTCAGCGATTGATCGATCTATAGGATCGCTCGGGCAACCGATGGCTAGGCTCTGTTGACAAAGTGGATTCCCAAGTCGGCTGAAGCGTGATTCAAGACTGCTTTTTAGGAGGCAGTATTAGCGCGAGGCGATTTGAGCAACGAGGAATGGCGCGTAGTCGAGCCGTTCCTACCCAGGGAACGGGGACGCAAGTCGCGGCCCGCTCACGATGAACTCGTCACCGATTGGGTCCAAGTTCATGGGCACGGTGCGCTGCCGCGCTTGCGACGCAGAGAATTTTCGACTTCGAGCGCTCGCCGAGCGGTTGATGAAGGTTCTGCTGCGCACCCCATTTATGAAACTACAGAAGAGTTGCGGACCGTTGACAGCGAAGCATGCGAACAATGAGGAGGATGGGCCTTGCTACACTTCAACTACTGCCACTCATCGCTGCCAGTAATGCCATGAGGAAAATGCGAAGAGGAAGTCGTCTACCCGCTTCGCAAGTCAACCATCCGACATGCACTTGCGTCATCTGTCTCTGGTGGCAAAGCCGGTGCCGACGCCCGGGACCTCGGTGGGGAACACCTCGCCGGAATAGATGCTCGTCAACACCCCATTCATTGCATTCATCAACGAGCACACAGCCGGCCTAACCCCGATATTTGACCCATCTTGATGGGTTGAATAATTAGGACAAATGCATTAAACAACCCATTGAAAGGGTCAATTAATGCGACTTACGCTTCAAACCCATTTTAACTGCGAGTGGCATCCCGCCGCTACCTTGGAGATAAAGGACGAAGCGGCCGGCTTCCGTGGCGCGTCAATCGTCGACTATGATCTCAACTATTTCGTCACCGTGGCGTCAGCAGAATTCGCGGCGGGAAAAACGGTCCACGACAATCGCGCCTTGTCCGTAGGTTATCCCGTTGACCTGGAGAACCGATATAGCCGCAGTTGGCCACCGTTCCTATTGGATCTGATGCCCCAAGGACACGCAAGGCGGAAGCTTGCCGAACATCTCGGGCTTGCTGAAGGACAGCGCACCTCCGATCTCCCGCTGCTACTCCGATCAGCCACCGGCGGTATAGGTAATATCCGTATCAAGGAAGCCGCTGACGCCGAAATTGAACGGCTGCACGGTGTGCAGCGCAAAGGCGTGACCGAAGCGGAGATCCTTGAGCGGTCGGATCGCTTCATGGAAGTTGCCGATCGCTTCGGAATGCTCGCCTCTGGCTCAAGTGCCCTGCAAGGTGAATGGCCGAAGGTGTCCATGACCCAAGCGGGCGACGGGCAATATTATCCCGACAGCTTCGTCACCGATGATGAGGCGCTACGCCATGTCATCGTCAAGCTGGTTCGCAGCACCGAGCCCGTGGATCGCCTCATTCTCGAAGGTGAAGCCCTCTACTCTCGCATAGCTCATGATATCGGGCTGAACGTCAGCGAACCATCAATCTATGCTGAAGGCGTGCTCATCATCCCCCGCTTCGACAGAAAGAAGGGAGAACGCGGCGAAGCAATACGTCTTGGGCAAGAAAGCCTGGTCTCTGCGATCGGCGTTGCTGATTTCGGGCATGTCGGCACGCATGAAGCTTACATCGATATCTTGCGGCAATTTTCGGCTGATCCCTTCGCGGACATCGTCGAATACCTGAAACGCGACATCGCAAACCTGGCCCTTGGCAATCCCGACAATCACGGCCGAAACTCGGCTCTAAGCAAACATCAAGATGGCACAATTCGCCTATCTCCACTCTTCGACTTCGCCCCGATGCGGCTCGCCAAGGAAGGAATTGTCCGTTCCACGCGGTGGAGTATGATGCGGGATGCCGGCCGCGATCATTTCCCCGATTGGAAGCAGATTTGCGGCGAGCTCTTCCCTGAACCCGATATGCAAAAAAGTCTTGCAGGTAAGCTTTCCGCATTTGCGGAACGCCTGCGTCAGGCTCCCCAGATTGCGGAGGATATGAGCGCCCCACGCGAGATCATAGAGCGAGGCATGGGGCGCTGCGCGGAAATTGCCGAGAGCGTTTTGGCGTCGCTAACCTGACGCAGAATAGAGACCGCTGATGCCCCGCTGGAAAAAGCCGACCAGAGAAGAAATCCTGCAAAACCGACGCGATCTGGCGGAGCGTGCTCGAAACGGCGATCTAAGGCTGCCTGGCGCTGTAGCAGAGATCCGCAAAGGCTTTGGTATGACACAGGAGGAATTTGCCAAGACACTAGCGCTCACAAGGCGCCAGATTGCGGAAATAGAAACAGGTACGGCAAACCCCACGCTTGAGACCTTGGAAAAGATTGGCAGGTTATTTGGATTCGCGGTCGGGTTTGTGCCTAGAACGATGAACGTTGGTCAAACATAGAGTTTTAAGCGCGCTACATCGTTCATTGCGTTCGCTGATACGTGATCTTGCGTTCTTTATCGTTCACCAGTTCATCACATCGGCGGTCAATCCCTCACGGTCGGCAATCAGATGCGTAACAGCCGCAGAAACTCAAGCTTCGATCCGTTCCAAGCAGTTCGTCATCCAGGCTTGTGCGGCAGGCATGTCGCGCCCCGGCAGCAGCCGGACATGGACATGAAACGATCGCACCGAGTGACCCCGTGTATCACGTGACGTTTGGCAGGGTACTCGTCTTACTTGCTGGTGCGATGTCGCCTGCTATAGCGGTTACTCCCCCTACCCTATGTCGGGTGAGATGTCGCTTGCCTGGAGAATACACTTGCCGTCCTGTAATCCCTGCTTATGAGTTGCGATAGCTCGGCGCAGGCACGGCCGCCGAACACCTCCGATGTCCACTCAATACCGTGTGACGCCTCGTTGCTTCGATCTTTCGTGTAGACAACCCTGGATACGACTCCTATTGTTTGGTCGGGAGGTTCAAACGCTTCGAGGTCCGCCATGGATACCGTAAATGCGCTTGATGCAACCACACCCGAAATCTCCGACGACCGGCTGCAATCGCTTTTCTCCGCTATGGAGCGGGATGGGTATTGCTGCGTACCGGATTTCCTAACACCTGCCAGTTTGATGACGATGCAGGAGTTTGTCGCATCATCCGTGCGCGGTTCCCAGAACGAGTATGTGGCTTTTAGAGGCAGCGAAGCCGTAAAGGGATCCGGACTTGATGAACTGGCACAATCCACGCGGTTCCAGTCGATCTTTTCGCGGCTTTATGTAGCAAGCCGCAACAAACCGGCTCCTGCTGTCGAATTCTATCAGTTGCTGAGATGCCTGACCGGCAAGGGAATGATGCAGCATTCTCTCAACTTCCACTATGATTCCTACCTCGTCACCGCATTGATTCCCATTGTTATCCCCACGACCGGTCGGGCCGGCGATCTCCTCCTCGTGCCGAATACCAGACCCGTCCGCGAAACCTATGCGGGAAATCTTGTCGACAAAATAATAGTGGACAAGATCCGGCAAAAGTCATTGAGAACCCGAGCCCTGAACGATCCCGCGTCATTCACGAGGATCAAAATGGTTCCAGGAAATCTCTATCTGTTCTGGGGCTACCGAAGCATCCACGCAAACGAACCATGCGATCCCGACACCGTGCGCGCAACGGCTCTCTACCACTATTTCGATCCTCATGCCGATAGCAGGTTAAAGGCACGCTTCAGGCGTTGACGCAAAGAGGCAATGGGATTGTCGCTTAGCGCCGGCGTTTTGGAGCCCGGCGTTCCTGCGCCTTCATCACGGGATCTCAAAGTGTGCAATGTCGCTCCACCGGCTGTAACGTTAACCGCGGGCCGAGGTCCGACACTCGTCAAGGCCAGTGACGTAAGCGACGATAAAAAATGGCCCGCTCGAAAGGCGCGGTACCCTCCGGTGACGGCCGCCTTGCTGAGGCAGGCTGAAGGCTGCAAGTCCTAGTGCAAACACTAGGAGTAGTTCGAAGAAGCTCGAGCGCGGCCGTTTTATCTGGCCATCGGCGGCCGACGGGACGGTGGTTATCACGCCCTCGCAGCTCGGCTATTTGCTCGAAGGCATCGACTGGCGAATGCCGCAAAAAACCTGGCGTCCAAGCTCCGCGGGACAGCGGAAATGGCTGGAAAGGCGGGAGCGAATATGATTCCATCTGGCCATGACCGATACGGCCGATCAGCTTCCCGACGACCTTGCCAGTGCGCATGCGATGATCCTCGCCGAGCGTGCGGCGCGTCGTGAAGCTGAGGCCATTGCCGCCCGAGCTCAGGCGGTAAACTCGCATTCCGATGCGCTGATCGCGCGGCTGAGACTGAAGATTGAGAAGCTCAAGCGCGATATCCACGGCAGCCGTTCCGAGCGCAAGGCGCGCCTGCTCGAACAGATGGAATTGCAGCTCGAAGAACTGGAAGCCGACGCCAGCGAAGACGAGCTGTCGGCGGAGATGGCGGCACGGTCCCCGGCGGTCAGGGCGTTTAAGCGCAAGCGTCCGTCCAGGAAGCCGTTTCCCGAGCATCTGCCGTGCGAGCGCGTCGTCATCGCCGCGCCGGCGAGCTGCCCCTGTTGCGGTTCTGGCAAGCTAGCAAAGCTTGGCGAGGACATCACCGAGACGTTGGAGGTGATTCCGCGTCAGTGGAAGGTGATCCAGACGGTGCGCGAGAAGTTCTCCTACCGCGAATGCGAGAAGATCACCCAGCCGCCCGCGCCCTTCCATGTGACGCCGCGCGGCTTCGCCGGACCGAATCTCTTGGCGATGATCCTGTTCGAGAAGTTCGGTCAGCATCAGCCGCTGAACCGGCAGAGCGAACGCTGTGCCCGCGAGGGCATCGACCTCAGCCTGTCGACACTGGCCGACCAGGTCGGGGCCTGCTCCGCGGCGCTGAAGCCGTTGCATGGACTGATCGAGGCGCATGTCCTTGCCGCCGAGCGGCTGCATGGCGATGACACCACCGTCCCCATTCTGGCGAAGGGCAAGACCGATACCGGTCGCATCTGGACCTACGTCAGAGATGACCGGCCGTTTGGCGGGCAATCGCCGCCGGAGGCGCTCTATTATGCCTCGCGCGATCGGCGGCAGGAGCATCCCGAGCGTCATTTGAAGAGCTTCGCCGGCACTCTGCAGGCGGACGCCTATGGCGGCTATAACCCACCGTTCAAGGCGGATCGCGATCCCGGTCCGTTGACGCAGGCGCTGTGCTGGGCACATTCGCGCCGCAAGTTCTTTGTGCTTGCCGACATCGCCACCAATGCCCAGCGCGGAAAGAACGCCACGCCTGTCGCGCTCGAGGCGGTCAAGCGCATCGATGCTCTGTTCGACATCGAGCGCGAGGTCAACGGACTTGCCGCCGATGAGCGGCTGCAGCGCCGCCGACAGGAAAGCCAATCGATCGTCGATGCGCTCGAGGAATGGCTGCGCACCGAGTGGGCTAGGCTGTCGCGCAGCTCTCCGGTTGCCGAGCCGATCGACTACATGCTGAAGCGCTGGGACGGATTCACCTCCTTCCTCGGTGACGGACGGATCTGCCTGACCAACAATGCCGCCGAACGGGCGCTGCGTGGCTTTGCCCTCGGCAGGCGGTCCTGGCTCTTCGCCGGTTCCGATCGTGGTGCCGATCGCGACGCCTTCATGGCGACGCTAATTATGAGCGCCAAGCTCAATGGCGTCGATCCGCAGGCGTGGCTTGCCAATGTCCTCGCTCGCATCGCTAACATGCCTGTCACACGGCTTGAGGAGTTGCTTCCGTGGAATTGGCCGTCACCCAAAGTTGCGTCAAATGCGGAAAGGCCGCATAAATTCAGAACGTCAGGATGTCATAGTGAGACACGGAACAACAAAATTTTCATTCCAGCAGGTTGATGTTTTCTCTTCCCGAGCTTTGCTAGGCAATCCGTTGGCGGTTGTCATCGGAGCAGATTCCTTGACCGCGTCTGAGATGGCTGCCTTCGCGAGTTGGACGAACCTCAGCGAAACGACCTTCCTTTTACAGCCGAAGTCGGCGGATGCTGACTACCGCGTTCGCATCTTTACGCCTGTTGCTGAATTGCCCTTCGCGGGCCACCCTACCTTAGGGAGTTGTCACGTCTGGCTGTCTTCCGGTGGGCGGCCAAAGAGTGGTGACATTATCCAAGAGTGCGAAGTAGGACTTATCCGCATTCGGCGTGACAATGAGCGGCTTTCTTTCGAAGCCCCCGAGCTACGCCGCTCAGGCCCGGTGGAACTCGACACGCTAACGCGAGCCATCGAAGGTCTGCGATTAACCTCTGATGTTATCGTCGACGCCAACTGGGTGGACAATGGCCCAGGTTGGCTTGCTGTCCTGCTACGCTCCAGGGCCGACGTCTTGGCACTGCGCCCGGATTTTGCCGTGCTGTCTGGATTGCGGGTCGGTGTTGTTGCTCCCTGGGACCCTATCAAGGATGGGCGGGATGCGGATTTCGAGGTGCGCGCCTTTACCGCGGCCGGTTTTGAAGATCCTGTAACCGGCAGCCTAAACGCTGGCATTGCGCAATGGTTGATAGGAAATGGCATCGCGCCCTCGTCGTACATTGCCAGCCAGGGTACCGTCCTTGGAAGGAAAGGACGTGTTCATGTGAAGCAGGCCGAGAACCAGGTTTGGATCGGCGGCGACGTGACGACGTGTATCGAGGGCGTTGTAACCGTTTAATTTGAACTAGCACTGGCAGTCATCGAAGTCGCCGCCAAATTCAGGCTGCCTAACCTGTGGCCTTCGCCGGACGGTTACAAGGCGGGCCAGGGAGCAGGTGGCTAACAGGAGGACAACTCCGACACAAAGCGTATTCGACACCACTAAAACAGACAAACATGAAACGATGTATATCTCAGCTGGTTATCGATGATTTCGTCAGTCTCTAGAAGTGGTGCTCCAATCAAAACCTGATCGAGATTGCCAGTGCTCGCATTGTCGGTGCTGGATCGTGATCAGGCGTAACCTCGCACCATCCCGCGAATGGTTGCCACCACTTGTCGGCTTTCGTACGGTTTGGCGATATAGCGCGTGCCCGAAGGCAGGTCCCTGTCCGAAACCGCATGCTCTCCCGACGTTAGCAGAATTCTCACAAACGGCCATCGACGTTCCACCAGTCTTGCAAGAGCGACCCCATCAAATCCTCCAGGCATTCGAATATCGCTCAATACGGCTTCGATGTTCATATTTGCTTCGAGCTCCCGCAGCGCCTCGGTAGCGTTACGCGCTTCGATCACAGTCATCGCGGCATCCTCAAGTTCCGCGCGCAGTGCCATGCGCACCGACAACTCGTCGTCCACGATGAGGATCGTAATGGCGTTCCTATCTAACTTTCCCAACTGCCACCTAATGGATTTGAGTTTTCACGAGCACGATCTGATGTCCGGCGAAGAGCACTTCGCTGTTTTCAGCGCCCTGACGTCTGGCCACGGGCAGCACATGCCAGCGCAAGTCGCTGGTATTGGGCTTTAACGTCCTCGTCGGTGGCAAGGCGGTACGATGCGCGCTTAACTTCGACCAGAACACTCCTTGCACTGGAGATTTCAACCGATGACGACGTGGCCGAGCTCAGGATCAAAGCAGCGAACAGCGCCATTTCATCGACACTCTTGGGGCAGTCTAGGTCATTGGTATTCATCAATTTTCTCCTTCATGATCGCAGGGATTGAACTTGCAGGTCTTCAGGCTCTCCAACCGACGCTTTTTTCGTCCCGGCTGGACGTTCCTCGTCATGTCCGCTTTGGCCGCCCGGCCTCGTCGTGCTTTGTCGCCCGACTATTCTCGAAAGAGCTATCGACGGACGTTCGACGATCACGAATAAGATCGTTGCGGCAATGAGACTGAGCGTCGGGGCAATGATAAGGAAGTAGCCGTCGCCTATTTCGCCTCCCGCCAGTCGCAATACCGCCAGCGAAACAGGCATGTGAACGAGATACAGTGAATAGGATATTTTTCCCAGAAACTGGATCGGTGCCAACTCTAGCCCTTGCTTCAACGGCTCGATGCGCAAAATGCAGTAGATCGCGCAACCCGCCGCCAGACTTAGGAGCAGGTCGCTATGGGTAAGAATGCCTCCAAGCCAGAACGCGAGGAGGGCTAACACAATGAATGATGTGAAGCGCCGAGCTCCGTTTACCGACCAACTCCCTTCGCTTTGATGCAGGCAATGGCAGATCACGCACCCGAAAAGAAACGACCCCAGATAGTGGAGTGTCGCCAGTAGCGAACCAAGCGGCGTCTCCCCATAGAAAACTGGGTTTGGTAGCCCGAACAGGGACAGTGAGATCGACGAAAAAGCGTAGAGCAGAAAAATCAGGATGATATTGCTGTGAAGCGAATATCGCTTGAGCGAATACATGAACAAGGGGATGAAGAGCCCGGCCCGCATTTCGTATACGAGGCTCCACAATGGAGGATCCAGGTCCGTGTCCGTTCGACTGACGCCGATGAGCAAGATGTGTCGCGCCAACAGTTCGACGTTGATCGGAAGCTTCCATAAGTCGACAAACGCGCCGGAGAGCATCTCGACGGGCAGGTCCGGCGTCACCACGCGAAGCACGGTTGCGGTGGCGACGACGGCTGCCACGCACGGCACGAGACGCACCAGCCGGCCCAGCTGAAACCGCCAGTATGAATTGTTCTTTCCCAGGGTGTAGCGAATGCCGAGAGCAAACCCACTGAGGACAAAAAAGAAGATGACGCTTAGGTGACCGAGCGTAAGGAAAGCCTTCAACGCGTTCAACTGCAGAGGCGACAGGTCATAGTGGCGATATGCCCTGGACAGGCCGTGGCACAGCACTACCACAAAGGCGGCAACGCCGCGTGCACCGTCGAGGGCATGATATCGCGGTGTTTTCGTTGTCATAACAAATCCCCCTGATGGATCACACGCCGAAAGCTTGCCTTTGATCAAGGAGCCCTGCCTAGCAGCAGCCCCTTCACATCGTCATGTTCAGTGCCCCCAGGACCTTCGGCCCAAACCTCTGTTCGCCTGCGACGCTCCAGTGGTCGGCATCGATGAAGTAGACATTCTGGCAGTCGACAAGATCCAGTCGCGCGTTGAAATTCAGCGCGTTGATCGTCGACACGTAGGATATTTGCCTTTCGCGGGCCAACTCGTGGACTGTTTGGTCAAGGCGCGTATAGGACGGGATCACAAAGGAATTGGGCAGATCAGTCGAGCCGTCGCAGCCGTTTGCAACAAGCTGGTTATGTGTGACGTGCGGATCTATCCACGGACCTGACCAAACGACATTCACGTGACGCGCAAGCTTGCCAAGATAAGTCAGCGTCAGATCGATACGAGATTGGCTGACGGGGAACTGTCGGTCGGTGTAGCGTTGGAACATGTCCCGACTGCCGATGGCACCGTCCGGGGCATCGAGAAGATAAAAACCTGCCTGCATGTAAATGACTCTATCTATCGAGTCAGCGTTGGTTGTGACGAAGTCCAACAATTCACCATAGAAGCATTGGGGATTGGATTCGACCGCTCGGCAAAAGCCTTTGTTTATCCCTATGACAAACGGCCGACCTGATAGCGGCGCGATTGCGTCGAACAGGTTGCCGGCATGCGAATCACCGACAATTATGGTTGCGGTGCCATGCTCTTCGGCACAATCGGCAAATTGGCGACGGAAGATCTCGTCAAGCTTACCCGTGCGAAACACGCATTCAGTGAACTTGTTGCTGTCGGCGACCTTATCGATGCGACCGCGTTCCTCCAGCAGATTTCGATAGACCATCGCCTGCTGAGGCGAAAGCCGTGCAAGCGTCCATGACGGGAAGCCTGCGTTCAGGTGCGCCACTGCGCCAAATGATATCAGAATAAGACTGCCACATGCGGCTGAAGCAAAGACCGTGCGTGCCCGATAGCGGGCTCTTCGGAATGGTTGCTCGACAAGCTTCCAGGAAATTGCTGCCAACACAAAGCTCAGCGCGATCAGTCCCACCATCTCGAGGCGAGATGGCTCAACGACGCGGGCATATCTGTACAGAGCAAATATGGGCTGGTGGACCAGATAGAGACTGTAGCTGATCAGGCCGACCGCGACCGCAACCGGCGAGCCGAGGACCCTGCCGATCAAATGAGAGGGCTGTGCGAAACGAATGACCAGAACGGCCCCGCAAACCGGAAGCAATGCCCATCGCCCCGGAAACGGAGTCTCGAGATCGAGACCGACGATGGCATAAGCAATCAGCAAAAGACCAACGGCCGCGCCTGTCGACGCAACACGTCCGGCCGGGCGCGCGCGTCCTGTTTCATAAAGCGCAAGGAGCGCACCTGCTGACAGTTCCCATGCTCGAAAGGGCAGAAGGAAGAAGGCGCTTGCTGGAAAACGCAAGGAAGCAATCTCGGCTGCCGCAAAGCTTGCGGCGGTCAAAAAGGCGATGACGGCAAACTGGCTTCGTCGGCCCCGCTTGGCAAGAACAGCCAGAAGCAGAGGAAAGAGGACGTAGAACTGCTCTTCCACCGCGAGCGACCAGGTGTGCAGCAGCGGTTTGAATTCTGCATTTGGCGCAAAGTAATTGGTCTCATGCCAGAACAAGACGTTCGACATGAAGGTGAGCGTTGCAATGACACTTTGTCCGAAGTCCTTAAGGTCGTCAGCGTAAAGGACAAACGCAGCGGCGATCGCCGAGACGATGATAGTGGCAAAAAGTGCGGGATAAATGCGTCGAATGCGACGATTATAGAAGCCGACGACCGAAAGGCTGCCTTGCTCGATCTCCTTCAGCAAAATACCGGTGATGAGGTATCCGCTGATCACGAAGAAGATGTCAACACCGACATAACCCCCGCTAAAGGGATAGATCGCGGCATGAAAGAAGAGAACCGGAACAACGGCAATTGCTCTTAACCCGTCAATCTCTGCGCGATAGTTCATCGGACGACCTCCACTTGGCGATCGAGTTCGCTACGTGCTTCCAGATACCAGTCGACAAAAGCCTTCACGCCGACATG
>NZ_JAIQXS010000069.1:0-412 GCF_020166565.1 Rhizobium sp. 3T7 | reverse complement strand
CGCCAGGCGGCCCGTGTTCAAACTGGTCGAAAACATGCTCGCCAAGGCAGTGAGCCGATTGCAAGACGATGAACGGCCGATCCTGCATTCCGACCAGGGATGGTAATATCAGATGCCGGCATGGCAGCGCCGGCTTCAGGCACGTAACATCGATCAGAGCATGTCACGCAAAGGCAACTGCCTCGACAATGCCGCCATGGAAAGCTTCTTCGCCATCCTCAAATCCGAGTTCTTCTATCCCAATGACTTCGACAGCCTCGAAAGCCTCACAGACGGCATCGACGATTACATCCACTACTACAACCACGATCGCATCAAACTGAAACTCAAAGGGCTGAGCCCTGTACAATACAGGACCCAGCCCTTAAATCTCATCAGCCTTTAAACCGTCCAACTTTACGGGGTCAGTTCA
>NZ_JAIQXS010000068.1:0-413 GCF_020166565.1 Rhizobium sp. 3T7 | reverse complement strand
AATGGCGGCAACAATGAAAGCGACGGCCTCTCGGCAACCGCCGGCGGGTCACTGAACATCAACTGGGGCGCAGACAGCGCCAATGACGGCAACGGCCAGCCGGGCGACCGCGCGGTTGCCTTCACCAATGCCGACGTCGCCGTTACCGGTGAGGCCGGCGAATTGCTGACGTCGCTCGGCCAGGCTGTGCACACGGTACTGATCGATGGTGTTCTCGTTGGCTATACCGGCGAAACGGCTCCGACGGCAGCGACCGGTGAAGGCGCCGCGAACGTCGTCTTCTTCGCCTCGGTTTCGGATACAAGCTCAAATGGTTCCTACGCATTCACGCTGGTTCAGCCGCTGGATCATGTTGCCGGCAATGGCGAGAACCCGCTGTCGCTGACCTTTAATTACACAGCGACGGATTCGGA
>NZ_JAIQXS010000067.1:0-497 GCF_020166565.1 Rhizobium sp. 3T7 | reverse complement strand
CTTCACCGTCAATGTCGTCGACGATGTCCCGGTTACTCGTGCAGGCAGCACCTCGACCGTGGAAGACGAAGCGGTCAATGGCGGCAACAATGAAAGCGACGGCCTGTCCGCAACAGCCGGCGGTTCGCTGAACATCGCTTGGGGTGCCGACGATAACAACAGCGGTTCTGCCAATCGCTCGGTTGCCTTCACGAATGCCAACGTCTCTGTGACGGGCGAGGTTGGCCACTCGCTGACGTCTCTCGGCCAGGCGGTACACACGGGGATCCTCGCTGACGGCACGCTCGTCGGCTATACCGGCAATACGGCGCCAACGACGGTAAGCGGCGCCAATATCGTCTTCTACGCCTCGCTCTCCGATAGCAGCAACCACGGCTCCTATTCTTTCACGCTGGTCAAGCCGCTGGATCACGACAACTCACCGTCCAACAGCGAAAACACGCTGTCGCTGACCTTCAACTACACGGCAACGGATTCGGATGGCGACACAGCATCGA
>NZ_JAIQXS010000066.1:0-537 GCF_020166565.1 Rhizobium sp. 3T7 | reverse complement strand
GGCGCCGAACAGCGACAGCGTGAAGCTGAACTTCGGCTTTACGGCAACGGATTCGGACGGCGACACGGCGTCGAACACCTTCACCGTCAATGTCGTCGACGATCAGCCGGTCATCGGCAAGCCGGAGTCGGAATCCGTCAACGAAGACGACCTGCCGCACGCCAACGACATGGGCTTGCCGGAATCGACGACGCAAACCGGCAACCTGCATGTATTCTGGGGTGCGGACAACAACAACGGCGGCACCGCAGACCGCTCGGTGGCCTTCACGGTTGCCGAAGGCCAGACAGGCCTGACGTCGGACGGCGTTGCGATCTACTACAAGGTGTCGGCCGACGGCACGGTTCTGACGGCGACGAAGGGGGCAAACGGCGCGGAAGTGTTCAAGGTGACACTGTCCGACCTGCACAGCGGCTCTTACACCTTCGAACTCAAGGGCAATATCGACCACGCTCCGTCAGGCCTTAATGACGGCAGCAGGACGCTGGACTTCGGCTTCAGGGCGACCGACAGCGACGGTGACTCGGCCAATTCCAA
>NZ_JAIQXS010000065.1:0-564 GCF_020166565.1 Rhizobium sp. 3T7 | reverse complement strand
TGAAGAGCTGCTGGCGGAGCTGAATTATCTTCGAATGGAGAATGCCTATCTAAAAAAACTGGAGGCCTTAACGCAGCAACGAGCGCCGAAAAAGCGCAAGTCGTCCAAGCGTTAAGGCCATCGCATCCGCTTGACGGTCTGTTGAAGCTTTCGGGCCTGACGCGCAGCACGTTTTACTATCAGCAGAAGGCATTGTCGCGGCCCGAGCGGCATGGAGCTGCTCAAGGACAGGATCAAATCGATCTTCGAGACGCACAAGGGCCGCTATGGCTATCGTCGGGTGACTGCGGCGCTGCGCGGCTTGGGAGAGATGGTCAACCACAAGACGGTCCAGCGTCTGATGGTCGATATGGGATTGAAATCTCAGGTCAGGCCAAAGAAATATCGATCCTACAGCGGCGAAGTGGGAGGCGTCGCTCCCGATCTCATCAAGCGGCAATTCACCGCCGAACGTATGAACCAGAAATGGGTGACCGATGTGACGGAGTTCACCGTGGCAGGCGAGAAGCTTTATCTCTCGCCGGTCATGGACCTGTCCAATGGCGAAATCGTCGCCTTCGAAAC
>NZ_JAIQXS010000064.1:0-576 GCF_020166565.1 Rhizobium sp. 3T7 | reverse complement strand
GCTCAGGGAAAACGAGTCCGTCTACATTCCGCTTGGTGAAGTCCATCGCCTCGCCAATCCCGGCAAGATCATGCTCGAGCTGATCGAAGTCCAAACCGGATCCTATCTCGGAGAGGACGATATCATCCGCATCGTCGACGAGTTCGGCCGCAGCTGATCACTGTTGTCTTGAACTTATAAACTTCCCCCTGTAACACCATCGCGGTCCCGCCAATCGGCCGGGCCGCGATCGCTGTCTCAGGGAATGAATCCATGCGTATTGTGATGATTGGCTCGGGCTATGTCGGCCTTGTTTCCGGTGCCTGCCTCGCCGATTTTGGCCATCATGTCACCTGTGTCGACAAGTCCGCCGCAAAGATTGATGCCCTGGAGGCCGGCAAGGTTCCGATTTTCGAACCCGGTCTCGATAATATCATCGAACATAACCGCAACGCCGGTCGCCTGGATTTTTCGAAAGAGCTGGCGACATCGGTTGCGAACGCGGACGTCGTCTTCATCGCCGTCGGCACGCCGTCGCGCCGTGGCGATGGTCACGCCGACCTTAGCTATGTGTATGCGGCCGCCCGCGAGATTGCA
>NZ_JAIQXS010000063.1:0-602 GCF_020166565.1 Rhizobium sp. 3T7 | reverse complement strand
GCAACACGACGCCGACGGCAGTTGCCGACCAAGGTGACGCAACCGAGAAGGGCGGGGTGGCCAATGGCTCGGGCGGCGTGGCCGCCAGCGGCAACGTGCTTGCCAACGACACCGATCCGGATGCCGGTGACACCAAGACCGTCACGGCGGTCAGCTTTGGCGCCACGGCCGGCACGCTCGGCTCGGCGCTCAACGGCACGTATGGCAGTCTCGTGCTCAATGCGTCGGGCGCCTATACCTATGCCATCAACGAGACCAATGCCACGGTGCAGGCGCTGCGGCAGTCGACCAACACGCTGAGCGAGGTCTTCAGCTACACCATGCGTGACACCGCCGGTGCCACCGCCACGGCAACGCTGACCGTCACCATCCACGGCGCCAACGACGCACCGGTGCTCGCAGCCCAGACCGCCCCCCAGAACGCCACCGTCGGTACCGCCTTTTCGTTTGCACTGCCGGCCAGCACCTTCACCGATGTCGACAGTGGCGAAACGCTCGCCTACGCGGCAACCGCCGCCGACGGCTCAGCACTTCCCGCCTGGCTGAGCTTCAACGCCACGACGCGGACCTTCAGCGGCACGCCGACGACAGCTGGCACGTCC
>NZ_JAIQXS010000062.1:0-637 GCF_020166565.1 Rhizobium sp. 3T7 | reverse complement strand
AGCGCACCGCATCGTCTTCAAGTCGAACGGCGGCCACGACACCATCATCGGCACATTGCGGCCACAAGACGTGATCGAACTGGCCCCCGGTTCGACGCTGGCCGACTACACGAGCTCGAATCTCGCCAACGGCACCACAATCCTGTCGAACGGCAACCATACGATCACGTTCCCTACCCTGCCGAATGGGGCCTCGCCAACCTTTGCGCCGTTGGGTAGCGGGGGCGGCGGAAGTGGCGGCGGCGATGATGACGACGATCCCGCTGGCGGCGACGACGATGGCGACAACAATGGCGGCGGCGGCGATGGTGGTGGCGACGACGATGACGACGGCGGCCCGGGAGGTGACGACGACGATGATGACGACGACAACCAGTCTGGCGGCGACGATGACGATGATGATGACACCTCGTCGGGGGGTGATGACGATGACGACGATGATGGCTCCTCGTCCGGCGGCGATGACGATGACGACGACGGCAGTGTCCCGCTTCCTGTCGCGGCACGGACATTGATCGGCACGGCGGCTGCGGATGTGCTGATCGGCGCTGGGGGGGATGACGTTGTGCTTGGCGGTGGTGCCGGGGATATCGTTGTCGGCGATGCCGGCAATGACATCCTGCGCGGCGAGGACGGT
>NZ_JAIQXS010000061.1:0-787 GCF_020166565.1 Rhizobium sp. 3T7 | reverse complement strand
ACCCGGTCGGGGAGGCGCGCTCGTCCCCTCAGGAGACGCCGTTGAAGTCGCTTTCGGTCAAGTTGTAGTTGCCCTTCAGCATCAGCACGAAGTCGGCATCGCTATTGCTGTCGACATTGCCGTGGATCACCGTGAACTCGTTGCCATCAAGCACCTCATGGGTGACCACCACCTGGCCGGCCGCCGTCAGCGAACCGCCTGATACGAGCGAGAAGTGCTGCACGCCGGCACTGCCCGTATTGGCGTCGATGGCCGAAAAGTCGATCTTGTCGCCCGGCTGGAAGCCGTGGATCGTGTCGCCATCGGCAGCCGCCGCCGACAGGAAGCGGAAGGTGTCGTTGCCGAGCCCGCCGTCCATGACGTTGACCGCAGCCGTTGCCGTGATCGTGTCATGGCCGGAGCCGGTGATGACGTTCTCGAAGCCGTAGACGACATCCGTCCCGGTCGAGCCTCCCGACACCTGGCCACGCTGCATGAAGCCGTTGCCGAGGTCCACCGTCAGGTTCGCGCTCGCCACCGCATAGTCCAGCGTGTCGACGCCCTCGCCGCCCCAGTACTGGTCGTCGCCGTCGCTGGCAGAGGCGATGATCCCGTCATCGCCGGCCCCACCCCAGATCTGGTCGTCGCCAGCCCCGCCCTCGATGAAGTCGGAGCCGCCCTCGCCATGGATCATGTCCTTGCCGGCATTGCCGAACAGCATGTCGTCGCCAGCCCCGCCATGCAGCTCGTCGTCACCGGCGCCGCCCGTGACGCTGTCGTTGCCGTCGCCAGCCGTCACCACGTCGTC
>NZ_JAIQXS010000060.1:0-935 GCF_020166565.1 Rhizobium sp. 3T7 | reverse complement strand
TCATACTGCGGCGTCCAGCCGAGAATCTCCCGCGCCTTGTCATTGTTGGCAACCAGCGTGTGCGAGTCGCCCTCGCGGCGACCGACATATTCCACAGGAAACGGCCGCTCGGACACGCGCTCGATGGCGCCGAGCAACTCCTTCACCGTTGTTCCCGTGCCGGTGCCGAGATTGAGCGCGATCGAAGCCCCACCGCGCAGCAGATGTTCCACGGCACGGACATGCGCATCGGCGAGATCGAGCACGTGGATGTAGTCGCGGACGCAGGTGCCGTCGCGTGTCTCGTAGTCGGTACCGAATACCTTGAAGCCTTCGCGACGGCCGAGTGCGGCATCAATCGCGAGCGGTATGGCGTGGGTTTCAGGCTGGTGCCACTCGCCGATCCGGCCTTCGAAATCGGCGCCGGCTGCGTTGAAGTAGCGAAGTACGACAGATCGAAAGCCCGTGTACTGGTCGTAGTCGGCAAGCGCCTGCTCGACGATGTACTTCGTACGGCCATAGGGATTGATTGGCACCTGGCGGTGCGTCTCGTCGAGCGGCACGCTCTGCGGCAAACCGTAGGTCGCGCAGGTGGACGAAAAAACGAATGCCTTGACGCCGGCAGCCTGTGCGGCAGCCAAGAGCGTCAACGTGCCGATGACGTTGTTTTCATAAAAGGCCACCGGATCCTTGACCGATAAGCCGACCTCGATGAGGGCGGCAAAGTGCAGGATGGCAGCTGGTTTGTGCTTGGCCAGAACCTCGTCGAGCCGGGCCCGATCCCGAATATCCCCTTCCTCAGCGGGTCCCCACTTTACGAATTCGCGATGACCGTTGGAGAAATTGTCGAAAACGACTGGTTGGAAACCCTTGTTCGCAAGATCGAGACACGTGTGCGAGCCGATGTAACCAGCGCCGCCCACGACCAGAATCGTTTCACCTGCCATGCACCACCT